>JBBRWZ010000005.1:0-59343 GCA_038248895.1 Candidatus Limnocylindria bacterium
CGCGCAATCAGCTTCGCCAGCACCGAGGAATTTCACCGATGACCGATCCGCAGACCCACACCCTGGACGTGCCCGGCGCCGTCCTGACGTACGACGTGCGGACCGCCGACGATGCGAGCCACCCGAGACCGCTGCTCATCATCGGCTCGCCGATGGGTGCGGCGGGCTTCGTGACGCTCGCCGGTCACTTCCCCGACCGCACCGTCGTCACCTATGACCCGCGCGGCGTCGAGCGCAGCACCAAGGACGACCCCACCTCGGAGTCGACACCGGAACAGCACGCGGACGACCTGCATCGGATCATCGGTGCGATCGGCGGTCCGGTCGATCTCTTCGCCAGCAGCGGCGGCGCGGTGAATGCGCTGGCGCTCGTCGCCGAGCACCCCGACGAGGTCCGGACGCTGGTCGCGCACGAGCCGCCGGTCGCCAGCGTGGTCCCCGATGCCGATGCGGCCCTCGCCGCCTGTCGCGCCGTGCGCGCCACGTACGATCGGGCGGGCTTCGGAACCGGGATGGCGCACTTCATCGCCCTCGTCAGCCACCGCGGCGAGTTCGCGGCCTCATTTGCCGATCAGCCGGCGCCGGATCCCGCGATGTTCGGCATGCCCACCGATGACGACGGCTCGCGCTCCGACCCGCTCCTCGGCCAGAACATGATCACGAGCACCGCCTACGCGCCCGACTTCGACGCCCTGCGTGCGGTCTCGACGCGGATCATCATCGGTACCGGCGTCGAGTCGGACGGCGAGCTCGCGAACCGGGGCGGCAAGGCGATCGCGGAGCGGCTCGGGACAGCGGCCGTCGCCTTCCCGAGCGGCCACAGCGGATTCCTCGGCGGCGAGTACGGCCAGTTCGGCGAGCCCGAGCCATTCGCCGCGAAGCTGCGCGAGCTGCTCGAATCGGCGTCGTGATCGACGGGCTCGTCACCCGCCCCGCCAACGAGGCAGCCTGCGATGACCTCCAGGTCATCTTCGGAACCCGTGGCGCCGCCGCGTATTGCCAATGCCAGCGATACAAGCTGGCCCGCGGGGAGGCGTTCGCACGCTTTCCCGTGGAGGAGCGCACGGCGCGGCTCCGGGAGCAGACGCACTGCAGCGACGCGGCGTCGGCGACCACGAGCGGGCTCGTCGCCTACCTCGACGGCGCACCGGTCGGCTGGTGCGCCGTCGAGCCGCGACCCGCCTACGTCGGCCTGGTGCGCGTCAGCCGGGTGCCCTGGGACGGTCGGGACGAGGACCGGACCGATCAGAGCGTCTGGGCGGTGACCTGCATCTTCGTCCGGGCCGGATTCCGTCGGCGCGGCATCGCGCGGGCGCTCGCGCGCACGGCGGTGGCCCATGCGCGCGAGCGGGGAGCACAGGCGCTCGAGGCGTATCCGCTCCTCACGAGGGCGGGCCCGGGGGACGAGATCCAGGCCGGGACCATCCGCATGTTCGCCGCCGCGGGAATGTCAGAGGTGCTTCGACCCTCGAAGCGGCGCGCGGTGATGCGAATCGATTTCTAGCGTGGCCGGCGATTCCGCGGGCCTTCCTGACGCAATGTGTCAGGGTCGTGAGGGATCATCGGTCCATCAGGCGGCGCATGCCGGAACCATCTCGTGCTCCGCCCAGCGACTACCGTTCACCACCTTCACAGGAGCACCATGACTGACGACCAGACGAACTCCGCACCGATCATCCTCGTCCCCGGCTTCTGGCTCGGTGCATGGGCGTGGGACGAGGTCGCTGCCACGCTGCGCGCGAACGGCCACGCGGTGACGGCCCTGACCCTCCCCGGGCTCGAATCGGCGGATGCGGACCGCTCGGCGGTGACCCAGGAGGATCACGTGGCAGCGGTGATCGACGCCATCCGTGCCGCGCCTGCGCCGGTGGTGCTCGCCGTCCACAGCGGCGCCGGCTTCACCGGCTACGCGGCGAGCGACCGCGTGCCGGATCGAATCGCGGCGATGGTCTACGTCGACACCGGCGCCGGTGTGGGTGCCATGGATGCCGACTTCACCGACGCCGAGAAGCCGCTCCCCGAGGCGGAGGAGCTGGCCCAGAGTGAAAACCTCACCGGCCTGAGCGAGCAGCAGCTGGCGACCTTCCGCGAGCGTGCCGTCCCGCAACCCGGCGGCGTCATGCGGCAGGCCATCGAGCTGACCAACGAGGCGCGGCTCGACATCCCTTCGACCGTGATCGCCACCGGCTATACAGCTGACGAGTACCGCGACGCCGTGAACGCGCGGTACGACTTCGTCGCCGGCCTGGCGGACCTGCGGAACCTGACGTACGTCGACCTGCCCACCAGCCACTGGCCGATGTGGTCGCGTCCGCAGGAGCTCGCCGCGATCATCAGCGACGTCGCGACAGGCCGCGGCGCAGTGGAATGACAACGTCGATGCTCGGCGACGCAATCGGCCATCACCTCTGGGCCACGCAGCAGCTCCTGGACCTCTGCGCCGATCTCAGCGATGAGCAGCTGGCGACGCCCGTGGTCGGGACCTACGGACCGATGATGGAGACGCTTCGGCACCTCGTTCACTCCGATCACTGGTACCTGTCGTTCTTCCGCGACGTCCCCGAGATCAGCGACGATGATGCGAACGCGATGCGCCTCGAGGACCTGCGGAGGGTCTTCGCGACGGATGCGACGACGTGGCTCGACGTCGTCGCGAACGAGACGGACCCGAATCGCGAAATCGTCGAGCGGGACGAGGCGTGGGTCCTGCGCTCCCCCGTCGGAGTGCGGCTGGCGCAGGTGCTCCACCACGGGTCGGATCACCGATCACAGATTGCCACGGCGCTGACGAGCATCGGCCGCGAGCCGCCAGAGTTCGATGTGTGGGCGTACGCGCGCGCAGTGGGGCGGGAGCATGGCGAGCCGGTCGCCCCGGAAACATGATCACGGCGTCGCATCGGCTGGCCTGATGCCATGGGGATGACCTGGGAGCAGCTGCGGACGCATTGCCTGTCGCTGCCCGGCGCCTCGGAGACCTTTCCGTTTGGCCCGGAGACATCGGTCTTCAAGGCTGCGAACGGCAAGATGTTCGCCATCGGGGCGGCGACGTCGCGGCTCGTGGCGATCAGCGTGAAATGCGATCCGGCCCTCGGTGAGGCACTGCGTGCCGAGCATCGGTCCATCAGCCCGGGCTACCACCTGAACAAGCGACATTGGATCACCATCACCCTCGGGGACGACGCTCCCGACACCCTCGTCCGCGACCTCGTGGCCGACAGCCACGCGCTCGTCGCTCCGGTACGCCCGACGGCTTCGCAGGACCGTTGATGGGATGCGTAGCCGCGTGGCGGCGGCCGGCTGCTCGGCGAGAGCGGCCGACCGCCGTGCGATCACACCTCGACGGGAATGGGGTACACCTCGGTCGCCGGGTGACCGGCCCGCTCGTGGATGCGCTTGACGGCGTCCGCGTCGGGGGCCTCGGAGATGCACCATACCGTCCCGGATTCGGGGTCGCCCCAGGCGCGCTGGAAGTCGACATCTTCCTCGCCCTGGATGGCGAGGTCGGCATTGTGGGCGGCCGTGAGCGCCTCCGGCGTCACGCCATGCATCCCGTGGTGAACGTCCATGAACTTCGGCATTCGGGTGATCCTCCTCCTGCGCGGACATTGCCTGACGCGTGCGTGGCCGGCGCGACATCGGTATGGGCCGCACCTCGACATGCGTCACCTGTGTCCGACGGCCAGTCTATCGCGAGGATGTACGGAAATGCGGCTGTCGCTTCACCGGAGCCGACCCGTAGGGACGAAGACGCAATCCGCTCGCCGATGCCGACCCTGAAGGTAGGAGTGGCCCTTAGGTCGGAGGCAGCAGCAGTCGAGGCCTGCGCGGTCAGCCGGCAGGCGGCTCCATGGGGCTCATCAGCTGGAAGTAGTTGCCGTCCGGATCGGCGAGCGTCGCGATGAACGAGTCGTCCGGCATGCCGTTCATGGTGTAGGGCTCGGCGACGACGATGGCGCCGGCCGCGTGCATGCGCGCGAAGTCGTTCCGGACGTCGGTCGATTCGATGTTCCAGAGCAGACGCCCCGGCTCTTGGTTGCTGCCGCTGACCTCCGAATGCGGTCCCACGGTGACGAATCCCGAACCAAGCTGCCAACCGGTGTAGCCGCTGTCCGCCATGGCGGGCGCACCGAAGATGCGGGTGTAGTACTCGACCAGGCGTTCCGGGTCGGCCGAACCGATGAGGATGCTGTTGAAGTTCACGTCATGCCCTCTGCGATCGTTGGAATGGTGACTGATGTGACGGCGCCGCGCGCCGAGACTCATCGGTCCGCCACCGTCCATAGTGGACGAATGACGACCTTTCCGACCGATGACACCGCCCTGACGCACATCCTCGTGGTCCGGGACATCGAGCAATCCCGCACCTGGTACACCGATGTTCTCGGCGCCACGCTGTACCGCGAATACGCCGGGACGTCCGTGGTGCTCTCCTTCGCCGGCACATGGCTGCTCCTCGTGACCGGCGGCGAGCCGACGCCGGACAAGCCGACCGTGGCGCTGGCCGCACCGTCCGACCCGGATCGGCGCGACAACCTCTTCACCATCCGGATCGACGACTGCCAGGCAGTGCACGACGAGCTGGTGCGCCGCGGGGCCACATTCCTCACGGCGCCGGTGACGAGCGGGCCTGAGACACGCGCCTTCTTCCGCGATCCGGACGGCCACCTGTTCGAGATCAGCGAGTACCGGGGCTGAGCGTGGGCGTCGCCATCGATCCGGAACATCCGACGGTCGCCGCCTGTGCCGCGGGCATCGCCGCCGAGATGGCAGGGCGTCCGGACGAGGCTCGCGCGGCATACGCAGCGGCATGGGAACGTGCCGGGGACGCCTATGGGCGGGCGATCGCGGCGCATTACGTCGCGCGCCTGGTGCCGACGCCGGAGGAGCGCCACGCATGGAACGCGACGGCGCTGCGGGAGGCGGACTCGGTCGTCGACAGAGCCCTGGTCGCGGCGTTCCTACCGTCACTGCACCTCAACCTGGGACACTCGTGCGAGGAGGTCAGCCGACCGGATGAGGCACGCGGGCACTATCGGACGGCTCGCGAACGCCTCGACGCGCTGCCCGATGGGCCGTACGCGGCGGTGGTGCGCGGCGGCCTCGATGCGGCCGATGCTCGCCTTGCCGCTGCCGTCGGCGGTGCCCAAACGAGCGACGGGTAGCCGGCCCGCGCCAGATCGGTCTGCCCGCCGCCGGCCGCACACGCTGGGCCGTCTCGTGCGCGGATCAGCGGACCGATAGCGCCGCGTCGCGTGGCGTACCATCGATGGCCATGCCGTACGACTACACCACGGTCACCGCGGACTCCGTCGCCGCCGAGACCGATGCCGCCCTCGCCGCTGCCGAGGAGCTGATCCGACGGTCCATCGCCAGCGCCGCCGAACCCTCGTTCACGGAGACGCTCGCCACCCTCGAGCTCGCCAATGCGGCGGTGACCGACGGCTACGGACGTGGGGCCTTCATGGCTCATGTCCATCCCGAATCCGCGGTGCGGGACACCGGCCGCGAGGCAGAGGAACGCATCACCAAGTGGCGAATGGCGCTCGCCTTCCGTGACGACCTGTACGCGGCGGTGCGGGCATTCGCCGACACGCCGGCGGCGGCACGGCTGGAGGGAGAGGAGGCACGGTTGCTCGAGCACTGGCTGCGCGACTTCCGCCGCGCCGGCCAGGAGCTGGCCCCGGAGCGACGGCGCGAGCTCGAGAAGCTGCGCGAGCGGCTCATCGAGCTGGAGGTGGCCTTCCAGCGCAATGTCAGCGAATTCGACGACGGCCTCGATCTCACCCGCGAGCAGCTCGACGGCCTGCCGGAGTCCTATGTCGAGCGGCTCCGGCCGGGTGCCACGCCGGGGACGTACCGGGTCTCGCTCGACTACCCGGAGATGACGCCGTTCATGGAGGGGGCGCGCGACCGCTCCCTGCGCGAGGCGCTGATGCGCAAGAAGTGGAACTCGGCGGCGACGCAGAACCGTCCCCTGCTCGAGGAGGCGCTCGACCTGCGGCGCCAGATCGCCGTGATCCTCGGACAGCCGACATGGGCGCACGTGGCGATGGAGCCGAAGATGGCCGACCCCGAGGACGTGGCGGCCTTCTACGCCGAGCTCGTGCCACCGATCCGCGACCAGGCCGCCCGCGAATCGGCCACGCTCGGCACTCGGATGCGGGCCGACGACCCCGCCGCGCGACTCGAGACGTGGGACTGGCTCTACTACGACATGCAGCAGCAGCGCGAGGAGCATGGCGTCGACGCCGACGAGATCGCCGAGTACCTGCCACTCGACCACGTCTGGCAGTGGCTGTTCGAGATCACCGGCGAGGTACTGGGGCTTGACTACCGCCGCGTCGAGGAGGCGCGGGCGTGGCACCCGGACGTGGCGCTGTACGAGATCCGCGATCGGTCCAGTGGTGAGCTCATCGCGCATTTCTATGCGGACCTGTTCCCCCGCGAGGGCAAGTACAGTCACGCGGCGGCGTTTCCGCTCGTCGTGGGTCATCGGCGAGCCGATGGCAGCTACGAGACACCCGTGAACGCCATCGTCGCCAACCTGACGCCGCCGTCGGGCGAGCGACCGTCGCTCCTGCGGCACGGCCCGCGGGGCGAGATCGAGACGCTCTTCCACGAGTTCGGGCACATCCTGCACATGTCACTGACGCGCGCCGCATACGCCCGCTTCAGCAGCGGGGAGACGGAGTGGGACTTCGTGGAGGCGCCGTCGCAGATCATGGAGCACTGGTCGTGGCAGCCGGAGCTTATGCGCCGCATCTCGAGCCACTACGCGACCGGCGAGACGATCCCCGACCGCCTGGTGGAGGCGCTGGTCGGTTCTCGCTACATCAACGTCGGCATGCGCTACGCGCGCCAGGTCTGGTTCGGGACCACCGACCTGGCGCTCCACACCGCCACCGATGCGGTGGAGATGGACGGGCTGCTGCGCCAAACCTACGCGGTCACCGCGCTCCCCTACCCCGAAGACACGTTCTACCTCGCCTCGTTCGGTCACCTCATGGGCGGCTACGACGCCGGCTACTACGGCTACCTGTGGGCCGAGGTGATTGGCGACGACATGTTCGGCCGCTTCGGCGGCGACGACCTCCTCTCTGCGGAGGTGGGTGGCGACTACCGCCGCGAGGTGCTCGAGCCGAACGGCACCCGCGACGCGAACGATATGGTGCGTGCCTTCCTCGGCCGCGAGCCGACAAACGAGGCGTTCCTCCGGATGCGCGGCCTGCCCGTCGACTGAGCGGCGCCAACCAGTCGGCGCGTGTAGCGTGCCGCGCGCGTGCTGCCACGAAACTGCACATCCGGACCGGAATCGGCCCGGTCCTTCGGTCGTCCGGTGCAGACCCAGGGCATTGGCGTGCGTGGGACCACCCGGGCCGCCAGTTCTCCGGTCCACATGCGCACATTCCGGGCACCAGCGCACGAGCCCGCCCGCCCGCGGCGTCCCGCCCGGGTGCTGCCACGAAATTGCACATCCGTACCGGAATCGGCGAGGTCTGCGGTCGTCCGATGCAGATCCAGAGCAATGCCGTGCGTGGGCCCATCCGCGCCGCCAGTTCTCCGGTCCGCATGCGCACATTCCGGGCACCAGCGCACATTCCGGGCACCAGCGCATGAGCACGCCCACCAGCGCACGAGCACGCCCGCCCGCGGCGTCCCGCCCAGGTGTTGCTACGAAACTGCACATCCGGACCGGAATCGGCCCGGTCTTCGGTCGTCCGGTGCAGATCCAGGGCAATGCCGTGCGTGGGACCACCCGGGCCGCCAGTTCTCCGGTCCACATGCGCACATTCCGGGCACCAGCGCACATTCCGGGCACCAGCGCACATTCCGGGCACATGCGCACATTCCGGGCACCAGCGCACATTCCGGGCACCAGCGCACATTCCGGGCACCAGCGCATGAGCACGCCCACCAGCGCACGAGCACGCCCGCCCGCGGCATGCTCCACCGCCCTCCGCCGCCGAGAGCCCCCACGGGTCGCGGTGAGGTCGGTGGGTATCATCGGCACATGACGCAGCACCTCGGTCGCCGCGACCGGCCGCGACTCGCCATCGTGGCCGCAATCGGCGCGGCGGCGGTCGCGCTGGTGGCCCTGGTCGTTGCGCAGCTGGACGGCGACACCGATATCGTTCCGTTCTTCGCGGCGCTCATCGTCGCCGGGGCGGCACTGGCGTGGCTCGTGGTGGATGCGCGCGCGCGATGGCGCCGCGTTGCCGCCGTGGCCATCGTGGCGCTATGGCTGATCGCCGCAGTCTGGATCGGCGGGCTGCTGCTCGTGTACCAGGCGTCGTGCGCCTGCTCACAGCCACCACCTGCGGCCGAGCGCACGTACCTGGGCCTCACCGCGACCGTCTACCACCTCATCGGTCTGTACGGTGGGCTCGTGCTCGCCGCGCTCGCCATCAGGCCGACCGCCCGCTGACGCACCATCGAACACCCCGGGCCGAATCGGTGTCTGGATCGGTGATGGAGGAGACCGATACCGCAGCAGCCGTCCGCCGTGCCCAGGCGGGCGACCGGGAGGCATTCGCGCTGCTCGTGCAGGACCATGCCGCGGGGCTGGTTCGGCTCGCGGCCGGCATCGTCGGCGCGGGCGAGGCCGGCGATCTGGCGCAAGAAACGTTCGTGGCGGCGTGGCAGCAACTGCCGAGGCTCCGCAAGCCGGCGGCGTTTCCGGGTTGGCTGCGCCGCATCTGCGTGAACCGATGCCGCAACGCGCTCCGTGACCGCCGACGACGCCCGCAGCCGTCCGTCCTGACCGATGCGCACGAGCCGGCCGCACCCGGTGATTTCCGCGAGCCGATCCTGGCGCGAGACGCCCTCGACGGCGCGTTCGACGGCCTCTCCGCCGAGCAGCGGGCGGTGGTTGTCCTCCACTACGGCATGGGCCATTCACTGGCCGAGACGGCGACGTTGCTGGGCATCCGCGCCGGCACGTACAAGTCACGCTTGAACGCCGCGCTTGGTGGCGACCTTCCGTCCGAGACGACGACCGCTCCATGGCTGTTGATCTCGACGAGCACGACGATGCCCGGCGATCCGGACGCCAGCGCGGCTGCGCTCGACAAGATTGCACTGACGGTACAGACCCTTCATTGATCCACCGCCTCGGCCCGGTCGGTTGGCGCCCGACAACACTCCCAGAGCTGCGCCCCTGATTTGTTGTTGCGGCTGGGCAGGATGGGGGCTTGGGGCCGAATTCGGTAGTGCAGGGGCGGCGGAACCGGGGTTGAGCCCCCGGAAGGTTGCCCGCGGGCGACCACCGGGACAGGGCTGGGGCGGGCGCCGGGGCTCAGGTGAGGAAGAGCAGCACCGCGGCGATGAACTGTCCCGGATCCTCCATGGGCGGCAGATGGGCCACGCCGGGAAGCTCCTCGAACCGGGCACCGGGAATCTGGGCGGCGAGAAACCGCGCGATCTCACCGAAATCGGGCTGGTCCAGCGCCCCGACCATGACGAGGGTCGGCACCGCAATCTCGCCGAGCCGCGCTCGCCGCGACTCGGTCGCCCACGATCCCTTCGCGTCGTCGTTGTCGTAGTCGAGCGCGCGCCGCTGCATCTCGAACACCCGCTGCCGGAGAACGGCGGGAACGGCGTCCTCATCCCGCGTCGGCCCGTCCAGCCAGGTGCGGACGTTGACCCACGCCACCTCATCGAGGTCGCCACTCTTCCAGGCCGCCTCCTCGAGGTCCCACTCGTGCCGCATCGCGTCGGAGTGCTCCCAGCCATCGATCCCCGAGGCGAGCACCACGAGGCGCTCCACCAGCTCGGGGTGCGAGATCGCCAAGTCGAGCGCCACGTGCCCACCCATGGAAACGCCGACGACCGCCGTGCGCGACACGTGCAGCGCCGCCAGCAGCGCCACGATGTCATCGGTGTACGAGAACGGCCCCGACGGCAGGGGCGTGTCGCCGTACCCGCGCAGGTCGAATCGAATGACGCGGAACCGATCCGCGAGCGCCGGCAGCACGTCGTCCCACATGCGCCGGTCGACAATCCCGGCGTGGATCAGCAGCAGTGGTGGCCCTGAGCCAGTTTCGTCGTAGGCGAGGTCCAGGTCGTTGATGGGCAGCGTCGGCATCGGTCTAGTAGTAGTCCGAGCACGAGAGGAAGTAACCGCAGACATGGCAGATGAGCTTGCACTTCCGCTCCTCCATGGCCGAGCCGCAGTTCGCGCAGGCGCGCATCACCGCGGCGGGATCCACGCGCGGCGGAGGCGCCGGAGTGCGTGCTGCCTCAGGTTGGCCTGTCGTCTGCATGGGGTCAGGATAAACCGATGGAGAGGCGACGAGATGGATCCCGAACGCACCCGCGACAGCGTGGAGCAGTTGGATGATGCCGAGCTGCCGAATCCGATCACCGATCCCGACGCGAAGCTGACCGAGGCCGGCGAGGGGTTCGAGCCGGACGCCGACCGCTGGCCAGATGATCCCGAGAAGGAAGGGCCGCCGGCTCACACCAACCAGATGCCGACGTGACGGACGCGCGCGCCCACACGCGCCTCTGTCGCTGGGCGGGCTTCGGTCTCGTCCCGTGCGCTCAGGCGCCCGGGGATGCGAGGCGAGCCAGGATCTCCGCGTGGAGCAGCCCGTTGGTCGCCAGCGCGGTGGGACCCGAGATATCCTCCGCGCCGGCAAAGCTGGTGAAGCGGCCGCCCGCCTCGCGGACCACGAGCGCAGGGGCGGCCAGATCCCAGAGCGTGGGACCGCTCTCGAGCATCACCTCCGCCGCTCCCTGGGCGACGAGGCAGTAGCCCCAGAAGTCACCCAGGCCACGATCACGCCACGCAGCCCGCGTCAGCTCCGCGAGCTGCGTGCCGCGCCCCTCCCGGACCATGGTGGCGAGCGTCGAGTACACGACCTGTGCCTTGGCCAGGGTGGCCACCGACGAGACGTGGATCGGCCGCTCGCCGCTGACGTCACGCGTCGCCGCACCGTCGCCGAGCGCCGCGTGCCAGCGCTGGCCAAGGGCGGGGGCGCTCACCACGGCGGCCACGAGCGTGCCGGCCCGCTCGACGGCGATGAGCGTGGCCCAGACCGGGATGCCACGCACGAAATTGTGCGTCCCGTCGATGGGGTCCACGATCCAGCGCGTCTCGCCATCACCCGGCTCGGTGCCGTACTCCTCGCCCACGATGCCGTGCTGCGGGAACGCGGCCGTGATGCGGCTGCGGAGCCGCTCCTCGACGCCGGTATCGGCCTGGGTCACCAGCGTGCGGTCGTGCTTCGCGGTGATCGTCAGCTCCCCGGCGTAGTGCTGCAGCGCGAACGCATCGGTCTCATCGACGAGCGCGAGCGCGAAATCGCGCAGCGTGGCCGGGTCGCGGTCTGACGGGTGGGACACGCGGGTCAGGATAGCGACATCAACGACGGGCGCTAGGATGCGCGGACCGATGACGACCGAACGCCACCCGATTCGCGGAGAGTGGCTGATGATCGGGGCCGCCGTCGCGCTGGCGACCCTCACGCCGACGACGCGCGCACGTACCATTGCGGCATGACCGAGCACGATCCGGCGGCGACGCTGGCGGAGCTCGCCGACGAGCATTGGATGACGGTGCTGGCGGGGGATCCGCTGTGGGCCACGAACGTTGGCCGCCGCGAGTTCGACGCCGACCTGCCGCCGCTCGGGCCGGCCGAGCTGGCGTCCGTCGCCGCCCGGCTGATGCACGAACGAGCGGCTGTCGCCGCCATCGGCGAAGCGGATCTCGTCGATGACGACCGCGTGACGCGCGCCGCGCTCCTGGCGAGCATTGATGCCGGCGTCGCCTTCGTGACGGCCGACACGCGGCCGTACACCGTTGATCCGGTGGGCGGACCGCAGGTCGAGTTCTTCAACGTCCCCGACTACCACGCGGCGGTGACGCCGGCCCAGGGTCGCGACATGGTGGCGCGCTGGGAAGCGATGGGACCGTGGGTCGAGCAGCTCACCGAGCGCCAGCGCGCCTCCATCGCGGACGGCCGTCCGCCGGTTCGCATCCTGGTCGAGAAGGTGATCGCCGAGCTCGATGCACTCCTCGCCCAGCCGGTCGACGGCTGGCCGCTTCTGCGCCCAGCCGGCGAGGAGCGACCAGACTGGACCGATACGGAGCGGCGGCGGTTTGCGGACGCCCTCAGTGCGGCAGTCGGCGACCGCCTGCGCCCAGCGTTCGTTGCCTACCGCGCCTTCCTTACCGACGAGGCGCTCCCCGTTGGTCGCGGTGACGATGCGGTCGGCATCGGTGCGCTCGATGGCGGCGTGGAGACGTATCGGTCGCTGGCCCGCGCGCACACCACCATCGATGCCGAGCCGGAAGCGCTGCACGCCATCGGCCTGGCTGAAATCGAGCGGATCGATGCGGAGCTGACGAGCCTCGGGCGCGGCCTGATCGGGGCCATCGACATGCCCGACACGCTGCGCCGGCTGCGCACCGATCGGGAGCTGCATTTCGCCAGCGCCGCCGAGATCGTCGAGGTGGCCGAGGCATCCCTGGCGCGGGCCAACGCCGCCATCCCGGACTGGTTCGGCCTCCTGCCGGCGGCGACATGCGAGGTGCTGCCGATGGGCGCGCACGAGGAGGAGCACTCGACCATCGCCTACTACCGCGACCCGGCGCCGGATGGCAGTCGTGCCGGCCGCTACTACGTGAATCGATCGCATCCCGCCACCCGGCCGCGCTACGAGGCCGAGGCGCTCGCCTTCCACGAGGCGGTGCCGGGGCACCATCTCCAGGTGGCGCTGGCCCAGGAGCGGAGCGGGCTCCCGGCGTTCCGGCGCCACTCCCTCAGCACCTCGTACGTGGAGGGCTGGGGTCTCTACGCGGAGCGCCTCGCCGACGAGATGGGCCTCTACTCCGGCGACCTGGACCGCATCGGTATCGCCAGCTTCGACGCCTGGCGCGCCTCGCGGCTGGTGGTCGATACCGGCATGCATGCCCTCGGCTGGTCGCGGTCGCGCGCCATCGCGTTCATGACGGAGCACACCGCGCTCGGCGTCAACAACATCGCCAACGAGGTGGACCGCTATATCGCCTGGCCGGGCCAGGCGCTGGCCTACAAGGTGGGACAGCTGGAGATCCTTCGCCTGCGCGACGAGGCGCGACGTCGGCAGGGCTCGCGGTTCGAGATCCGCGCCTTCCACGACGCCGTGCTGGGTCCCGCTCCCCTGCCTCTTGCCGTGCTGCGCCAGGTGGTCGAGCACGAGCTCCCCTGAGCATGGAGCGCCGCGACCCGTACCGCATCCTCCAGGTCCAGCCGGATGCCGACCCCGACATCGTCCAGGCCGCGTATCGGGTCCTGGCGCGCAAGGTCCACCCCGACGCAACGACGCCGCTCGACGCGTCCCAGGCGCGGCGCATGGTGGACCTCAACTGGGCATACGCACTGGTCCGCGATCCGACCGCGCGTCGCCGCTGGGAGTCGGATCGCAAGCGCACCCCGCCGCCGACGCCGGCCGAGCCCGCCACCCATGGGGCGCCGCGCGGCCCGCTCGATGCCACCGGGGCGGGGATGCGGCTCGACTTCGGCCGCTACCAGGGCTGGACCCTCGGCGAGGTCGTGAAGCGCGATCGGGCCTACCTGGAATGGCTGCGGCGCCATGCGGCGGGTGCGCGCTACCGGACTTCGATCGAGATCCTCCTTCGCGCCAGCCGCAAACCGGGCTAGCGTCGCGATAGGTCGGCGCCTCTGCGCCGGTACGGCGAGCCGGGCTGGATTTCGACGATGAATCGGCGACGGGCCGCATGAGTCGCGCGCGCCGGCAGGCTTCACGCTCAGCGACCGACGATTGCGGCGCGGTCGAAGCAGCGGAACGCCCCGCACCGCGGGGAGCGCCTCGACCACGGATCCGGTGGGGACCGCAATCGTCCGCGTCCCGGTGGCCATGGCCGAGCCGCGCGACCTGCGCGATTCTCACCTGGTAGTCCCCGCTGTGGCGGCACCGTGGGCGCGTGCTGAAGGCCGGAGTGGCTCGGTGCCTGCGGTGCTCTCACGCACGCGACGTGCCGCAGAGCGTCAGGGGCCGGCCATCGTTTCCAGCGCGGCGCGAACGCGCTCCGCGTCCACGATGTCCTCCTTGGCCTCGTACTCGGCCAGCGCGCTTCGCAGGGCCAGCTGAGCCTCGTCGGTCCGACCGGCGACCGCGTGCACATGCGCCGCCGCTTCCCGGGCCTGGCCGCGCAGCTCCAGGAAGTCGGTCGGAGCGGTGAGCTCGAGGGCCTCGCCCGCCAGGCGGTCCGCCTCGTCCTGGTCGCCCCGATCCGCGGCCAGCATGGCCCCCACGAGGCGCCACCCGGCCTGGGTCGCGATGTCGTGTCCCGCGCCCGCCTCGCGCGCCAGCTCGATCGAGGCGACCGCCCCGTCCGCGTCGCCCGCGCGATGCTGGACCATCGCCCGCTGCGCGGCCAGGGTCGAAAGGACGCCCGTCTCGCCCACCGCTGCCAGGATCTCGATCCCACCCGTATAGGCCCGCACGGACGCCACGAGGTCATCTGCCAATAGTTCGATCGTGCCTGTCGCCAGGGCCATCCCCCCAACGCGCCCGCGCAGCCCACGCTCATGGAGGAAGGCGATCCCGTAGGCAGCGTGGCGGCGCGCCTCCTCGAAGCGGCCCTGCATCGCGTACAGCGCGGATCCCAGCCCCAGCAGCGGCATTCCCGGCCGCTCGCGGGCTACAGCCTCGAAGCGCTCGATCGCCCGGCTGGTGGTCACCGGCCCGTAGCGCATGGCGTTGAGGGTGCTGATCTCGTTACGTCCCAGCATGGTCGGCTCGTCGATGCGCTCCAGGAGAGTGCGAGCGACCTCGAGCTCGGCCAACTGGTCGCCCCAGCGGCAGATGGTCAGGAAATGGTCACCGAATGCCTGATGCGCGCTGGCTGCCGCGCGGAGGTCCCCGACGGCCTCGGCGCGCCGCAGGACGTCCGCGGCAAGCTCCAGGAGTGCCTGGTCATCGACGGTCGGATCGCTGAACTGGGCCCAGTGAAGCCGCTGCATCTCCGCCTCCTTGGCCAGCAGCTCGTCCCCGGCGGCCAGGGCAGTGGCCTGTGCCTCGTCCAGCACGGCTTCCAGCCCCGCCATGTCGCCGAGCTCACCCATCGGCTCGGCGAGCGACAGAAAGATCCGGCCTCGCTGCCGGGGGTCGGCAGTGAGCCGCGCGGCGCGGCCCAGGAGGCTGACCGTGGCCGCCTGGTCGCGGCGGCGCATGGACCGATCGCCGCTGTCGCGGAGATAGCTCGCCGCTCGCGCGGCAAGCTCAGCGGTCCGGGCGTCCATCAGGCCGAGCTCCGCACGAGCGTCATGCGCCTGCTCGAGGTGGTAGGCGATCACCTCCTGGTACTCGTGCAGCCGGTCCCCCGCGGTCTGCTCCAGCCAGTCCGCGAAGTGCCCGTGCAGCTCCGCGCGCTGCTCCTTGGGCAACGACCCGTACGCGGCATCGCGGACCAGGATGTGCCGGAACCTGAAGGAGTCATCCTGCATGGCCGACGAGCGGTCCGGTCGCACCAGCTCCTTGCGCACCAAAGACATCAGGCGCGCTGAGAGGTCGGTCCGGCGCTCCGGCGGCGAGAGCTCGGCCACCGCGGCCCGCCCGAAGACCTTGCCCACCACCGACGCGCGCCCCACCAGGTCGCGCTCGGCCGCCTCAAGCCGATCCAGGCGCGCGGCGACCAGCGCGGCCACCGTCGGTGGCACCGTCATCCGTTCGAGGCGGTCGGCGGCCACCCAACCATCGATCCCGGCCTGGAGCACGCCCTCGTCAATCAGCATGGCCACCAGTTCCTCCACGAACAGCGGGTTGCCCTCGGCCGTCTCGCCCACCCGCTCCTGGACCGCCGCAGCCAGGATCGGATCACCGATCAGGTTGGTCACCATCGCCACCGACTGCTCGCTGCTGAGCCCGTCGAGGAACATGGTGGTGGCGTTGAGCTTGCCGCCGCCCCACTGCGGCCGGATATCGAGCAGCTCGGCGCGGGCAATGGCCAGCAGGAGGATCGGTGATCCGCGCGACAGGTCGGAGATCTGCTCAACCAGGTCCAGGAAGGCGGGCTCCGCCCAGTGCAGGTCGTCGATGACCACCACCAGCGGCTGCCGCTGGGCGAGCGTCTCGAGCAGGCGTCGCACGCCGAAGAACACCTCGTCGGTGGGCAACGCCGCGCTCGAGAGGCCCATGGCCGACGCAACCCGCTCGACGATCGCCCCCTGGTCGCGCGTGGGGCCGACCAAGACGGTGAGCTTCGCGATCGCGTCCTCAGTCGCATCGGTCGGCGCGATGCCGGCGGTGGCCTGGACCAGCTCGGTGATCGGCCAGTAGGTGATCCCCTCCCCGTAGGGCAGGCAGCGGGCGCGGAGGACCTGCGCCTCCCCCCGCACCGTGCCCAGGAACTCGTGGACCAGCCGCGACTTCCCGACCCCTGCGGGGCCGAGCAGGGTGAAAAGGTGGCACCCCGCGTCGCTGACGACGCGGTCGTAGGCCTCGCCGAGCATCCGCAGCTCACGCTCACGACCAACCAGCGGCGTGTCGTGGCGGCGTCCCCCACCGCCGTGGCGGGTGACCGATGTCAAGCGGTACGCGGCGACCGGCTCGGCCTTGCCCTTCAGCTCGAGGGGCGGCAGCACATCGGCCTCGACGTTCGCCCGCGCCAACTGGTGGGTCGAGGCGCCGATCAGGATCTCGCCGGCGCCGGCCGCCTGCTCCAGGCGGGCCGCCACGTTGACCGCGTCGCCGGTGACCAGGGTCTGGCCGGATGACGGGTCGCCAGTGACCACCTCGCCGGTGTTGATCCCGACCCGGACCGCGATCGGCGACCAGCCGGCCGCGGCGAGCTCGACGTTGAGCTCCTCCAGTGCGGTCAGCATGTCCTGTGCCGCCCGCACGGCGCGGAGCGCGTCGTCCTCGTGGATGGTGGGGATGCCGAAGACCGCCATCACCGCGTCACCGATGAACTTCTCGACCGTCCCGCCGTGCCGCTCCAGCGCCACCTTCATGGCATCGAAGTAGCGCGCCAGGCGGTGCCGGGTGGTTTCCGGGTCAGTCGATTCACCGCGCCCGGTCGAGTTCACGACGTCGGCGAACAGGATCGTCACCGTGCGGCGCGATTCGACTGCCCGCTCCTCGACCGCCAGCGTGCTGCCGCAATTCAGGCAGAAGCGCGCGCGATCCGGGTTCTGCTCGCCACAGCGAGGGCATTCCAGCATGCGGGCAGTGTACGCAGCGGAACCACGGGCCTTTTCCGAAAGTCATGAGGTCGCGGGACTGACGTCAAGCCCACAAGCGCCTCCTCCCTGTGCCATCGGTCTTCGGCCCCGCGGCCCGGGCGCGTCTCGACCCCCGGGCTGATGCACGGGCGAGACATCAGCCCATGGCTTGAACTGGAAGACGGCCGGATGGGACGAGCCACCGACCGCCGGTGCGGATGACTGGTTCCGTCGTCAATTCCGTAATTCCACCGATGCTTGACGACGCGTTCCTTGCCTACGCTGTGGCAGTGAGCCTTCCCGAGCCCGATCTGCGGACTGCTGCCCCGACCGACCCGAGCCGGTCGCGTGATGCGCGCCCCCGGATCGGAGGCTTCATCATCCGCCGGCGCTGCCGGCAACGATGCCATCGAGGTGGTGCGGCGGATCGAGATGGACGAGGCGGCCGCGCATTGTCGATGACAATCGCGCTAACTGACATCGTCCGGACCGCCATCGGCAGCGAGCGCTTGCCGTTGACCAGGCGCAACGGTAAAGGCATCACCGTGAAGGTGGGCCAGGCCACCCTGCTCCGCACCGAGATCACTGCCGTGCGACACTTGCCCCGATCATGAGCAGGCTGGGCGATCGCCTACGACATCCACCGGAGCTCACCAACCGGCCGGACGCGGAAGCGCCGAGCGTGGGGATCCAGCCACGGCCCATCAGCCTCGAGGAGGCTGAAGCCGCGTACACCTCGGCTCGCCAGGAGTGGCTGGATGCACTGCGGGCCTCGCGCTCCGGATCGCATCAGGCACTCGCCAGGCTGGCGATCGCCCAACAGGCCTACGAAGCATCCGAGGTGGCCGTCGAGCTGGCGCGCGCGGAGCGTGAGCTCGCGATGCAGCGGCTCGATGTGCTGCGGCAGCGCCAGGCGGACGTCAGTCGGCGCGCCGAGGCGATCGCCGGCCAGGCCGACGCGTGGAACCGAGTGCACAAGCAGCCGCCTGCTCCACGACGCGGAATTGTCGGTCGCCTCTTCGGCCGTCGCTGACCCTCATCGCTCGCTTGCGCAGCACCGCGCTGACGTGGGTCTCGAAACGTTCTTGGTGAGCAGCCCGCCGCTCCGTAGCGCAGAGAATCGGCGCCCCTCTTCGCGTCGAACCGGCCCCCGCATCGCCATCCGTATCAGCTCGCCTCGGCGAGCCGGCGGCGGAGCTCCTCGTTCACGAGCCGTGCATCGGCACGCCCGGCGGTGCGCTTGATGACCTGCCCGACCAGGAAGCCATACAGCTGCTGCTTTCCCGATCGGTACTCTGCGACCTGCGCGGGGAAGTCCGCGAGCACGGCGCTCACCTCGGCGGCGATCGCCGAGCTGTCGGAGACCTGCCCCAGCCCTTCGGCATGGATGACCGCCCGCGGCGACTCGCCGCTCGCGAACGTCCGTGCCAGCACGGCCTTGGCGTTGGTGCCGGAGACCTCGCCAGCGTCAACCGCGGCGACGAGTTCCGCCAGGCCGGCTGGCG
Source organism: Candidatus Limnocylindria bacterium (assembly GCA_038248895.1). GTDB lineage: Bacteria > Chloroflexota > Limnocylindria > QHBO01 > QHBO01 > JAICQM01. The sequence goes on from JBBRWZ010000005.1 coordinate 18,677, forward strand.
AGAGCGCCACCGCATCCGCCCGCAGCGCGTCCGCGGCATGTTGGTTCAGAAGACGGCTGAACTCTCCGGTCACCCAGTTGGCGGCCGCCTTCGGGCTGGCGCCCGCGGCAACGGTCGCATCGAAGTAGTCGGCCAGTGCCACGTCGGCGGTGAGCACGCCGGCGTCGTACGCCGAGAGGCCCAGATCGCGCTCGTACCGGCCGCGACGAGCCGCCGGCAGCTCCGGCAGCCTGGCCCGCAGCTCGTCGACCCACGCCTCCGACGGGCGCAGCGGTGGGAGGTCCGGCTCGGGGAAGTAGCGGTAGTCGTTCGCCTCCTCCTTGCTGCGCTGCAGAATCGTGCGACCCGCCGACTCGTCCCAACCCCGCGTCTCCTGGAAGAGCGGCTCGCCGCGCGCCAGTGCCTCGGTGTGGCGCGCCACCTCGTACTCCATGGCGCGCTCGAGCGAGCGGAAGCTGTTGAGGTTCTTCACCTCGACCTTCGTGCCGAAGCGGTCGCTGCCCACCGGGCGGATGCTGACGTTGCCCTCGATCCGCATCGATCCGGCCTCCATGTCCGCATTGCTGGCACCGATGTAGCGCAGGATGTCGCGCAGCGTCTCCCCGTATGCCCGCGCCTGGGCCGGCGAACGCAGGTCCGGTTCGGTGACGATCTCCATCAGCGGGATGCCGGCACGGTTGAAGTCGACGACGGTGTGGCCACGGCCCGCGTGGCTGAGCCGCGCGGTGTCCTCCTCGAGGTGCGCCCGCGTGATACCGATGCGGACACTGCCGCCCTCGCCCGGGACCGGAACGTCGAGGCTCCCGGCCGCGGAGAGCGGGAGCGCGTACTGGCTGATCTGGTAGCCCTTCGGCAGGTCCGGATAGAAGTAGTTCTTGCGCTCGAATCGGACAGCGGCGGTCTCGACTCGACAGCCCAGCGCCAGGCCGGTGAGCATCACCAGCTCGACGGCTCGCCGGTTGATGGTCGGCAACGTGCCCGGCATGCCCATGCAGATCGGGCAGACGCGCGTGTTCGGCTGATCCACCATTCCGGGCGCGGCCGCGGTGGGGCAGCCGCAGAACATCTTCGAGACGGTGCGCAGCTGCGCGTGCACCTCGATGCCGATGACGGTCTCGTACGCCGTCCCGGTCGCCGTGGTCATGCCGCCGATTGTATCGGTCGTGCCGTCGCGCGATCAGCGGCTATGCTGCCGCCCATGAAGATCGGCGAGTGGGACAACCTGGGGCGGGTACGCGGCCTGGTGCAGCGCCAGCTCGGCGAGCTCGGCGCGGCCGAATACGCGAGCCACGTCACGGTCAACGAAGAGAACGGGCGCCTGCGGATCATCGTCGCCACCGATGTCGGTTTGCTCGACTACTCCTACGCGCCCGTGGGTGCCGATCCCGAGGGTCCGTGGATGCTGCGCGGGCAGGTCTATCGGTGGGCGCTGGTCCGCGGCCTGCGCCTCCAGACCGATGCGCAGCTCAACGAGGAGACCGGCGAGCTTCGCTCGATCTGGCGCATGGTCGCCGAGGAACCGAAGCTCGAATTCGCGGTGAGCAGCGACAGCCCGGGCGAGCGGCCGGTCGAGGCGATGCTGGCACTCGCCCGCGCGTGCATCCAGCACGCCGGGTGACGATCACTCCGGGATCGTCACCCCGCTGAGGTCGTCCTTCGGCGGCGGATATTGCGGGTCGAGCTCGCGCGCCGTCTCGGCCAGGATGCGTGCCACCGCCACGTCGCGGTACCACTTGTGGTCGGCCGGAACGACATACCACGGCGCTTCCGCGGTGGAGCAGCGCTCGAGGACATCGGTGTAGGCGCGCTGGTAGTCGTCCCACTGCTCCCGCACCGCCAAATCGCCGAGGCTGAACTTGAACTGCTTCTCCGGGTTGTCGATGCGCTCCTGGAAGCGTGCGCGCTGCTCGTCGCGGCTGACGTGGAGGAAGAACTTGCGGATGGTGGTGCCGGATGCGACCAGCATCCGCTCCCAGTCGTTGATCTGCTCGTAGCGGGGGCGCCAGACTTCCTCGGGCGCGAGCCCGGCGACGCGCACGACGAGCACGTCTTCGTAATGACTGCGGTTGAAGATACCGATGCGTCCCTTGCCCGGCGTGTTGGCGTGGACCCGCCACAGGTAGTCGTGGGCCAGCTCCTCCTCGGTGGGCACGCCGAAGCCGGTGACCCGCGTCCCCTGCGGGTTGAAGGCGGTGAACACCTTGCGGATCGTCCCGTCCTTGCCGCCGGCGTCCATCGCCTGCAGCACGATCAGCAGCGACCGCTTCCGCTCCGCCCAGAAGCGCTGCTGGAAGTCGGCCAGCTCGTGCCGCAGCTTCTTGAGCTCGTCGCGGCCGGCGTCCTTGTCACCGTCGAAGCCGGGCGTGGACCCGGGGTCGATGGCAGACAGGTCGACCGATGCGCCCGGCGCCACGCGTAGCTCGTCCGCGAAATCGCTCATGCGTCGAGCGCCGCGCGCGATGCGGTGAGGTAGAGGACGCCGAACGGGATGACGTAGGTGCCGCCAGCGTCGCGCGGTGTCACCGCCAGCATCTCCCGGGTCAGCGCCTCGTGCTCGTCGGGGGTCCAGTCGCGTGTCGTCTCGGCGCGCGTCCCGATGCCGCGCCAGGTCCGGAACAGCTCCTCGGTGGCGAGGCGGATGACGACCTCCTCGTCGGCCCCGACGGTCGGAGCCTCCCATCCCGCGGCGGCGGCCTGCGCCCCGAGCTCCGAGGCGGTCGGATAGCGTCCGCTGGTGTCGATGCCGAAGCGGGCGTAGACGTCGTGGTAGATGGCGGTCGGCGTCAGCGCCTGCGGTCCAGGGACCGAGATGGCGAGCCTGCCGCCGCGGCGCGTGACGCGCCACCACTCGCGCAGCGCCGCCACGCGGTCGGCGGCGAAGAGGAGCGAGTGCGAGCCGATCACCACGTCGAAGATCCCGTCGGCGAACTCGGTCTGGGCGAAGTCCATGACCTTGAACGTCGCCGCCGGCACGTTGGTCCTGGCAAGCGCGATCATCCCCGGCGCCGCGTCGATGCCGAAGACGCTCCTCCCCTCCCCCGTCGCGAACCCGGCGGCGGTCCCGGTGCCGGTCCCGACGTCGAGGACCGCCTCGCCGGGGCGCAGCGCCGCGAGGTCCACCACGCGATGCGCCACCGGGAGGAGCGTCTGCCCAACCGTGCGCGCATAGCCGGTCGCGTGCTCGTCGAAGGCGCTGACCACGCCGCGCGTCACCCCTCGACCTCGGGCGGCTGCTCGATGCCGAGTCCTTCGCCGCGTGCCCCGGGCGCAATGAGCGCCTCGACCGGCAGGTCGCCGGACCACATTGCCGTGGCCCCCACGTCGAGGAGCAGCTGCGCCCCTGCACCCGCGAACGTGACGCCCTCGGCAGCAAGCGCTGCCATGCGGCTGAAGAGGAGCGGTCGCAGGTCCGAGGCGATGTGGTCGGCAGGCAGCTGGCGCGCCCAGCCGCCGTCGCCGACCCGCTCCACGAGGCAGCGAGCGAGGATGCTGACGCCCGCATCGTCGAGCTCGTAGGCGAGGTAGCGGATCGGCAGCCGCTGTCCGGATGCGGCGTGCACGAACGAGGCGACCTGCCCGAAGGTGGCGAGCTGCATCAGGCGCGGTGGCGAGCGACGAAGCGCTCGATGCGGTCCATCGCTTCCACGATCTCCTCGTATGCCGTGGCATAGCAGGCCCGGACGTGCCCGGCGCCGCTCGGGCCGAAGGCGCGACCGGGCACGACCGCCACGCGCTCCTCGCTGAGCAGCGCCTGCGCAAATGCCTCGTCGTCGAGCCCGGTGGCATCGGTCACATTCGGGAAGCAGTAGAACGCGCCCTGCGGCTCGAAGCAGTGCAGGCCCATCTGGTTGAGGCGGCGCGTCATCAGGGACCGGCGCCGGTCGTACTCGGCACGCATCTCCTCCAGGGCCGCCTCGCCGTGGCGGAGCGCCTCGATCGCCGCGTGCTGCGCCATCGTGGGCGCGCACATGATCCCGTACTGGTGCACCTTGGCGATGCCGACCATGAGGTCCGCCGGAGCCGCCACGAACCCGATCCGCCACCCGGTCATCGCGTAGCTCTTGCTGAAGCCACCGAGCAGGACCGTGCGCTCGCGCATCCGCGGCAGACTCGGGAAGGCGGTGTGCTCGTGCGAGCCGTAGACGAGGCGGTCGTAGATCTCGTCGGTGTAGACGAGCAGGTCGTGACGATCGGCCACGTCGGCGATCGCCGTCAGCTCCTCGCGGGAGAGGACGGCGCCGGTCGGGTTGTTCGGATACCCAAGGAAGATGGCCTTGGTGCGCGGCGTGATGGCCGCCTCGATCTCTGCGGCGGTGACCCGGAAGTCGGTCGCGTCGGTGGTGCTGACCGCGACCGCGACACCGCCGGCGAGCTCGATGCATGGCGCATAGGCCACGAAGCACGGCTCGTGGTAGATCACCTCGTCGCCACCGTTAAGGGTGGCGCGCAGGCTGGCGTCGACCCCCTCGGAGGCGCCGACGGTGATGACGAGCTCCGTCCGTGGGTCGTAGGTGACGCCGTACCGATCGCGCAGGTTGGCGGCGATGAGCTCGCGCAGCTCGACCATGCCGCCGTTCGCAGTGTAGTGCGTCTCGCCGCGCTCAAGGCTCTCGATCGCAGCCCGGGTGATGCCGGCAGGGGTGTCGAAGTCCGGCTCGCCGATGGTGAGGCTGATGACATCCGTCATCTCGGCCAGCATGTCGAAGAAGCGGCGTATGCCGGAGGGAGGCATCGCGCGGACGCGATCGTTCAGGAAGTCCGACGTGGCGCGGCGAGCCGCCGGTTCGATGCTCATGGCCGCGTAAGTGTACCCGCGGCGGCGACCTAGGAGGCTTGCTTGGCCGGTTCGGGGGTTTCGCCCGCGCGCAGTGCGAGCCGGAAGATCGGTGCAGCCACCGAGTCGTCGATCTGGACTGCCTCGACGGTGACCACGTGCAGGCGCCCCGAGATCTCGCGGTTGAGCCAGGTGACGCTGGTGAGATGCTCGTCGCGCGCCTGGCCGCAGACCCAGATGATGGTCCGCGTCCCGGACGAGACGAGCTGGCGCACGAGGATCCCGAACGTCTCATCACTGCTGGCGCCGAGCTCGACGACGAGCCGGACCGGAGCGCCGGACGAGTCGGTGGCTGCCACGGCACCGGGCGTCGCCGGATCGGTGCTGCCGGTCGAGAGCTTCCCGCCGAGGACCTTGCCCACCTCATCGAGGTTCTCGGCCAGCCAGGTCGCGAACGCGCCGGCCCGCCAGAGCTCGGCCGGGTCAGCGCGATGGAGTCGACCGATGCGTGCCTCCGGCAGCGCCGGACGTGGCGCCGGCTTGGCCGGTGGCCCGGACGGAGCAGTGGACGCGGCGCCGTTCGCAGTTGGGACGGGCGGGGGGCCAGCAGCGGGTGCATCCGGCTCATCCGGCCACGGCAGCTCGCGACGGGAATCGGGCGGAGCGTCAGGCGTGACCGACATCGGGCAACGGCACCTTTGATCGTGTGCGAATGGATCCCCCCTGGGCGAGCATGGTGGCGCGCCGGCAGCGTGCCCACCAGCCGTACGAATGGTGCTGCCGATGTGGGCCGTTCGGTGCTCGAGCGGCGGTCAGCCGCTTGGATGCCAGCTTCGCTCCCCGGCCCGGACCGGAACGCCGAGGCGATTACCGGCGGGTGGCAGGGGGCAGGTCGCGAAGGGGCTGAAGACGCACGGCGGGTTGTAGGCGCGGTTGAAGTCGATGGTCACCGTGCCATCCGCGCGCGGCGGGTCCGTGTAGAGGAAGCGCCCACCGCCATATGTCTCCCCGCCGCTCGTCGCGTCGGCGAAGATGAGCCACAGCTCACCGCCAGCGCCGCCTTCCACCGTGCGCAGCTCGCAGGGCTCCCCGTCGAGCTCGAACCGCACCTGGCCCGGCGTCGGCATGTCGATCAGGTCGCCGAGGACGTCGGGAACCTGAACGGTCGCGCCTACCGCGGCGGCCACGAACCGCGCCTCGACAACCGATGCCGGGTCCACCGGCCAATGCGGGATGCCGCCGAATGCCTGGGGCGCCGGCGACGTGACGTCCCACGTCCGCAGCCCGAATCGATCGTGTATCGCGCCGCGGCGGATGAGTCGAACGCGGAACGGACCGATCTCGAGCGTCGTCGGCGGCTCCGCCTCGCTGGCGTCGACGTCGCTCACGAGCGTCAGATCGCGGACCGGGGCCCCGTTCACCGTCATCGCGCCCGGCGCGGCACCGCTGGCGCGCGCCGTCCCGTCGCGAAGCTCAATGACGCCGGCGTGTTCTGGGCCGCCAGGCAGGACGATGTCGGACCCCGGATCGCTGCCGAGCCGGCTCACGCCCGGCTCGAGCCAGTCAAGGCCGGCGAGCGTGAGCCAGCCCAAGGGTGCTCGGAGGGCGGCGTACCGCCGCGCGCGCCACGTCTCGACAGACCGCTCGAGATCCCGAGCCATCAGCCTCGCGCCGGCAGGAAAATGAGCGTTGGCGCGGTCCTCGGTCCAATGCGGACGTACGTCGCCGGGCCGCCGGTGACCGGCGTGCGCGCGACAGTCCGCCCGGTGGCCGTCGTCCCGTCGAGCGCGACGGCGATCGGGCCCTCACCGAACCTTGCCAGGCAGGCCGCCGCGTAGCCCTCGCTCGTCGGCTCGGCCAGGACGAGCGCGCTCCTCCCCACCGCCATGCGCAGGCAGCGCGCGCCGAGGAGCTCGTCGTCGCCGACGCTCACCCACCGCGAACCGAGTGCCGGCTCGAGGTCCGCGGCCGCCCGCTCCGCGTCGACGGCGGCGAGCACGAGGCCGCGGGGTGACTCGCCCCAGTCGTCGATTGGCCGCGGGAAGAGGCGCGCCCGGGCGTCGTCGTCAGGCACCTCGAGGAGCTGGGTCGGGGCACCGCGGATGCCCCACCACGCCAGCCTCGGCTCGTCGGCCGGCTCAGCGTAGAGCCACTGCGGAAAGAGCTGCGCGCCACCCTCGCGAAGCACGCGATTGAGGACGCCCTGGTCCGGCACGCCAATCCGGACGTGGCTGATCTCCGACATCTGACCATGAGTCTATCCCCGACCGGTGACACACGACGTCCGGCCCGCTCGGGGGCCGGACGTCGTAGTCGGGTGCCGACTGCGGTCAGCGGTCGATTCCCTCCAGCGGCCCACGTCCCGCGGGCCCCTCGCTGGTGCTCGAGCCGAGTCCCGCGCCGCCGACGCCGGCATCGGTGGCCTCGAGGAAGCCACTGCGTGCCGGCTTGCCGGTCGCCGTGTCGATCCCCGACTGCGTCGCCGCCGTGGCCGCGCCCGCATCGGTGGCTTCGAGGAAGCCGCTGCGTGCCGGCTTCCCGGTGGCGGCATCGATGCTGTTGGTCGTTGCCGCGCCGATGGCAGCCGCGCCGGCCGGATCGATGCCCTCGAGCATCCCGTGGCCGGCCGGCCGCTCGAAGACGGCGGACTGGGCGGGTCCTGCGACATCGGTCTGCGCCGGCAGGTTGGACACCGCGATGGCGCCCACCGAGCCGAGGACCACGGCACCGGTGATGAGCCCCGCCGCCAACAGGCGACGCCGGAACTGATCGGCCTGGTCGATGGTCGGGAAGTGGACGCTGATGGCGTGACCCTCGGTGTCGTCATCGTCCACGTCGACCTGGATCCAGACGGATCGCCGCGTGGCGCCGAAGGCGTGGCCCTCGACGTCGGATTCGTCCGGCATGCTGATCCGGACGTTGATCGCGTCCCCGGATCGGAGCATGGCGCGAAGTCGGTCCTCGACCGACGCGTCCGGGAAGGCCATGGGGATCGTCTGGTCGAGGTCCCCGATGGTGAGGGCAAGACCCTCGCTGCTGGTCATGGTCGCCGACCTCCTGTGCTCGGAACCAACCTCTGGTGGATCGGCCCTTCGGGCCAAGGATCGGCGCCGCCGTTCATGTCGCCTAGCTGGCGTGCGACCCACCGGCTGTCATCGTGGCGACACCGCGGGGAGCCACTCGTCAGCCCGCCGTCGGCGGTCGCAGCTCCGCGAACCCGGAGATGCGCTCGTAGGCATCGGCGACGCGCAGGATCGTGGCCTCGTCGAAGGCACGACCGATGACCTGCAGGCCCACCGGCTTCCCGTCCGCGAGGCCGCACGGGACGCTGATGCCGGGCAGCCCGGCGATGTTGACCGGCAGCGTGCAGGCGTCGTTGAGGTACATGAGGAGTGGGTCGTCACTCTTCGCGCCAATCGGAAAGGCGACGCTCGGCGAGGTGGGAGCGAGCAGGGCGTCGACATCGGTCAGGACGTGATCGAACTCGTCCTTGATGAGCGTCCGCACCTGCTGCGCCTTCACGTAGTACGCGTCGTAGTAGCCCGCGGAGAGCGCGTAGGTGCCGAGCATGATTCGCCGCTTCACCTCCGGCCCGAAGCCCTCGCCGCGGCTGGCGAGGTAGGTCTCGAGAATGTCGTCGGCGTCGGCGCTGTGGCCGTAGCGGATGCCATCGAAGCGGGCGAGATTCGCGCTGGCCTCGGCGGGGGCGATGATGTAGTACGTCGCCAGGCCCTTGTCGGTGGACGGCAGCGACACGTCGACGATCTCCGCTCCGGCATCGCGCAGCGTCTCGATGGCACGCCGCACCGTCGCCTCGACCCCCGGCTCCATGCCATCCACGAAGTACTCGCGCGGCACCCCGAGGCGCAGGCCGCGGACGTCGCCGGTCAGGGCCGCCGCGTAGTCGGGGACGGGCAGGTCGACGCTGGTGGCGTCACGCGGATCGTGACCGGCCAGCGCGCCCAGCGCGAGCGCCGTATCCCGCACGCTGCGCGTGAACGGCCCGCACTGGTCGAGGCTGGAGGCGAAGGCGATCATCCCGTAGCGGCTGATGCGACCGTAGGTCGGTTTCAGACCGATGACGCCGCAGAGGCTGGCCGGCTGGCGGATGCTGACACCGGTATCGGTGCCGGTGGCGAAGAATGCCTCGCCGGCCGCGACCGCCGCGCTCGAGCCGCCGCTGCTGCCGCCCGGGACGGTCGTCTCGTCCCACGGGTTGCGCACCGGGCCGTAGGCGCTGTTCTCGTTGCTCGAGCCCATGGCGAACTCGTCGCAGTTCGTCTTGCCGAGCAGGACGGCGCCCGCTGCGGCGAGCCGCTCCTGTGCGTCGGATGCGTAGGGGGAGCGATAGCCGGCGAGGATCCTCGAGCCGGCCGTCGTCGGCAGGCCGCCCGGCAGGTCACTCCCATCGTCGGCGAGAGCGCGGGTGACGAAGATGTCCTTCAGCGCATACGGGATGCCGAGCAGCGGCCGGTCATCGCCGGCACGAATCGCCGCGTCGGCGGCGTCCGCCGCTTCCAGAGCTGCATCCGCGCCGACGGCGAGGAAGGTGTTCAGCCGCTCGCCGTCGCGCTCGATCCGCGCCAGGCACGCATCGACCAGCTCGCGGCTCGTCACGTCGCCGCTGCGCAGGAGGGTGCCTGCCTCGGAGATGGTGCGATCGGCCAGGCTCAGCTCGGCCATCGCCGCCCAATTCCCGAGTGGTGCAAGCTATCCGCCGTCCCGGGGCAGATGACCCACGCGGGCGTCGAGGATTGTCGAGATATGCCCAGGTCTGAGCGGCTGCTAGGCGGCGCGACCCGCCCTCCGGCCCAGATAACGTGCACGGCAACAGAAATAGCCCGCGCTGCTGCCCACCGCTCCATCAGCGGCCCTCCTCGAGCACGGTCGGCACGCGCAGGTGGTCGCCGTCCCGATGCGGCGCGTTGGCCAGCGCCGCCTCGCGACTCATGGGCGGGACGACGACGTCGTCGCGCATCACGTTCTCGAGCGCGATGACGCTCGCTGTCGGGTCGATGCTCGACGTATCCACGTCGCGCAGCTGCTCGATCGTCTCGAGGATGTTCGAGAGCTGCTGCTGCATCCGGTCCAACTCTGGCTCGGTGAGCCCGAGACGGGCGAGGCGGGCAACGTGCTCGACGGTGTCGCGGCTGATCACGGACCGATGGTAGCGTGCCACCCATGACGACGCGCTCGGTACCGATCCGCGGCGGCAGCATCGAGATCGCCACCCTGTCCGGTGGGGGCGGTGTGCCGCTGCTCGTCCTCGGCGGCGTTGAGACGGGGCTGCGGCGCCTCGCCGGAACCGAATCGGTGCTCGAGCGGCGATGGGCGTTACGGCGTGCAGCGCGGACGGTCCGTGTCGTGGGACGCCCGCTCCCCGATGACCCGGCCGATGCCGAGCGGCTGATGCACCCAAGCGTTATGGCGGACGCGGTCGCATCGGTCCTGAGCGCGGAGCGCATCGGTCCGGTGGCCATCGAGGCCGAGTCCGGCGGGGGCCGCATCTCGCTGTGGCTGGCGGTCGACCACCCGGACCTGGTCGAGCGGCTCATCCTGGCCGCAGCGGCATCCGAAACGCCGCCCGACGGCCCCATGGCCGAGCGGCTCGGGTCGTGGATCGCGATGGCCGAGGAGGGTCGCTGGGCCGAGTTCTTCACCCGCATGGCCCAGGTGATGCGGCCGTCGAGCGGTGACGGTGATGCCGGCGCCTTCGACGCCACGGCCCGGATGCAGCCGAAGCCAACGACCCCGGAGCGATTCATCGGTGAGCTGCGGGCGACGCTCGACCCGTCGTCGTTCGTCACCGATCGCCTGGGCGAGATCGCGGTGCCGGCGCTCGTCCTCGCCGGCGGCGGCGACCAGGTGGTGCCGGTCGAGCGTTCGCGGCAGGTCGCGGCCAGCATCGGGGGCGCACGCTTCGAGCTTGACCCGGCCTGCGGCCACACCGTGCGCTCCTCGTTTCACGGCTACGACCAGATCGTCGAGGCGTTCCTCGCCGAGGGAGACCGATGAGGCTCCTCCTCGCCCTGGTTGCGTCCGCGATCTTGAGCGCCTGTTCCACGATCCTGCCGACGCCGGGCTGGGTCCACGACCAATTTGGCGCGATCACATTCGATCGCCCGGCGGCGTGGCAGGTGTTCACCACCGAGACCGAGGACCCACAGTGGCAGCAGCGCCTCTTCTTCCTTGGCACGGCGCGCATCGGCCCCGACTGCGTCGCGGTCGGCGACGTGGGCACCTGCGGACACGCGATCCAGCCACTCGAGGACGGGGAGGAGATTGTCCAATGGGCGGTGACGACGCCCAATGGCTCCGCGTCATCCGTCGAGGGAACCGCGTTGCAGGTCGATGGCCGCGATGCCACATGGAGCGAACCTGCGGGAGCCATCTGCCCGGACGCCGATGTCTCGTTCTCGATCAGCGTTGACATGGCGGACGGCGCAGGCACTGCGCAGGTCCTAGACTACTGCGCGCGTGGGGTGGAACCCGAGATTGCGGCCGCGACGTTCCGCCAGTTCGCCGCCTCGGTGCACCTGTGAGCGAGCAACGACGCAGTACGGCTGGCGTAACGGCGTCTCGAACGCCTGCCGAGCCGCCGCGAGGCTGGTCGCAGCGAGCGGCGATGGGCCGCATGCGGTGCCCGCCGCCCGATTCAGCCCCACGGTGGCGCTCGCCGCGCTGCGGCGGCCGCCGGTGAGGCTCGCGCCGCCTAGCAGGATCATCGTCCCGATCCTGGCACTCCTCGTCACTGCCGCGTGCGCACCATCCTCGGTCAGCGAGCCGGAGCTCCTCGGCGGATTCGTGGCACCCCGTGCGCTCCACCTCGCGCCCGACGGTCGTGTCGTGGTCGCCGACCAGGGTTCCGGTGCCGGCGACGGCCGCGTGGTGGCGATCGATGTCGACGCCGGCACGCGGGAGGTGCTCGTCACCGGCCTGCCGTCGACGCTCGACTCCGGCCAACGCTACGCCGACCTGGCCGGACCCAGCGGCGCGGCCGTCGACGCGGCGGGGACGATCTGCGTCGCCATCGGTGACGGTGGCGGTCGGCCCGGTTTCGGGATGCTGCGGTGCAGCGACGGCGACGATGTCGACCTGCGGGCGTACGAGCGAGAGCACAATCCCGACGGCCTCGAGGTGGCGAGCAACCCGTACGACGTGATCAGTGACGGGGCCGGCGGCTGGTTCGTCAGCGATGCCGCCGCGAATGACGTCCTGCACGTCGCGGAGGACGGTGCGGTGCGTGTCGCACTCGTCGTCGCGAGCCTCGCGGATCTCACCGGGTCGGACACACAGGGTGTGCCGACCGGCTTGGGCCTGCGCCCCGACGGCACGCTGCTGGTCGCTCTCCTCGGCGGCGACCCGGTCGGTGCCAACGGCGCCTACATCGTGGTGCCCCGCCTGGCGGACGGCGTCATGGCGATCCCCCAGCTCGGCGCCGCGCTGCCGGCGGCGATCGCGGTGACCGCCGACGGGGCATTCGACCTGGTTGTCAGCCACACCGATGGCGGCGGGGCCGGCGGCATCATGCGGCATGCGTCCGACGGCAGCGTCCCGCCGACGACGTTCGCCGGCGACCTCGCCGCGCCGACCGGCCTGGTCGTCCTCGCGGACGGTTCGGTCCTCGTCTCGCGGCTCGGGGAATCGGCGCTCACCAGGCTCGACGGCCCGGGTTGACCGGCGGAGCTGCGTCGGAAGGTTACGGCTGGCTCCCTCCGGCGACGAGCGCGCGGAACGCATCCTCGTCGAGGACCGGCACGCCGAGCGATGCCGCCTTCGCCAGCTTGCTCCCCGCCTTCTCCCCCGCGATGAGATAGTCGGTCTTCTTGCTGATCGATCCCGCCGGGTGGCCGCCCGCCGCGCGAATCGCCGCCTCCGCGTCCTCGCGGGTCATGCTCGGCAGCGTGCCGGTGACGACGAGCGTCTTGCCGGCGAGTGGCCCATCCGCCGGCTCGGGCGCTGTCCCCGGCTCGGGTGCCTCGGCGAGGACGCCGGCCTCGATGAGGTGACGCAGCGTGCCGGCGGTGTGCTCGTCGGCGAAGAAGCGGGCGATCGCCTCGGCCACGACAGCGCCGATGCCGGGTACCGCGGTCAGATCGTCCGCGCTCACGACGGCCAACCGCTCCACCACGCGCCGCGTCCACGCCTCCTCCGTCTCGTCCTCCCCGCGAGGTGTCTCACCCGTCAGCCACGTCGCGAGGTCGACCGCCGTCGACTCCCCGACGTGCCGGATGCCGAGCCCGTTGATGAGCCGCGCCAGCGGCCGGCGCCGGGCCGCCGCGATCGCCGCATGGAGGTTCTCGGCGCTCTTCCGACCAAGCCGCTCCAGACCCTCGAGCGTCTCGACATCGAGCGCGAAGATGTCCGCCGGTTCGCGCACGAGCTCACGCTCCGCGAGCTGCAGCATGATCTTGCCGCCCAGGCCATCGATATCGACGCCGCCGCGTCCCGCGAAATGGAGCAGGGCGCCGATGCGCTGCGCCGCACAGTACGGGTTCGGGCAGCGCGTCACCACCTCGCCCTCCTCGCGCACCGCCTCGGTCCCGCACACCGGGCAGGGGGTGGGCATCTCCCACACCGTCTCGGTCCCGTCCCGCGCGTCGGCGACGGCACTGACGACCTCGGGGATGACGTCACCGGCCCGCTGCAGCACGACGGTGTCCCCGATGCGGAGGTCCTTGCGCCGGATCTCGTCGATGTTGTGGAGCGTGGCGTTGCGCACCGTGGTGCCACCAACGACGACCGGCGTCACATGCGCCACCGGCGTCAGCGCCCCGGTGCGACCGACGTAGACCTCGATCTCCTCGAGCTTGGTCGTCACCTGCTGCGCCGGGAACTTGTACGCGGTCGCCCACCGCGGGGCACGGGAAACGAACCCCAGCTGCTGCTGCTCGGCGAGCGCGTCGACCTTGATGACGATCCCATCGGTCTCGTAGTCGAGCTCGCGTCGCGCGTCGGCCCACTCGTCGACGTAGGCGATCACGGCGTCGATGCCCGACACGCGCCGCACGTTTGGGTTCACGGGGAACCCCAGCCTGCGCAGCAGCTCGAGTGACTCGGAGTGGCTGGCGAGCCCGTGCGCGCCGACGAGCTGATATGTCCACAGCGAGAGACGACGACTGGCGGTGACCGCCGGGTCCTTCTGGCGCACGGTGACGGCGGCGGTGTTGCGAGCGTTGGCGTAGAGCGGCTTCCCATCCGCCTCCAGCTGCTCGTTGAGCGCCGCGAATGCGCCACGCGGCATGAACACCTCGCCGCGGACCTCGAGCCGCTCCCCCGGCGGGTCACCCAGGAGCCGCAGCGGCACCGCCCGGACGGTGCGGAGATTGGGCGTGACGTCCTCGCCCGTGGTGCCGTCGCCGCGAGTGGCACCGCGCACGAAGCTGCGACCCTCGTAGCGCAGCGAGATGGCCAGGCCGTCGATCTTCAGCTCGCAGACGTAGTCGACCGGCGGATCCTCCCCACCGCGATCGAGGCCACGCCGAACGCGAGCGTCGAACTCGCGCAGCTCGTCGGTGCCGAAGACGTTGCCGAGGCTGAGCATCGGGACGTCATGGCGGACCGATGCGAAGACCGTCGATGGCGCCGCTCCAACGCGCTGTGTCGGTGAGTCCGGTATCACGAGGTCCGGGTATGCGGCCTCGATATCGGTCAGCTCGCGGAGCAGGCGGTCATACTCCGCGTCCTCCATCGTGGGCGCGTCGAGGACGTGGTACCGATGGTTCGCCTCGTCGAGGATCTCGCGCAGCTCGCCCGCGCGCGCCGCCGCGTCGCCGGTCACGTGCCGCGGAGATGCGCCGTGTGCTCGGCGTAGTGGTCCGGACCGTCGTAGCGGATAACATCGACGAGCCGATCGCCGTTGCCGAGGACCTCGTCCAGCAGCCGCGCCGAAAGCCCGGCCAGCGCCGTCGCGAAGGCGCGGTACGCGGCCTCCTCGCATTCGAGCGCAACCTCCAGCGGTCCGAGGCGCCCGCGCTCCGCCGCCGCGGCATTCATCGCGTCGGTCTGGGTGCTGTCGTAGTCGAACTCATCGCCGCGACCGGCGAGCGCCAACTCGATCGCGCGCGTCCCGTGCTCCGCCCAGAACGCCACGTGCCACACCAGGTCGCGCGCGTCCCAGCCCTCGACGAGGGGCAGCGCGTGACGATCCGGGGGCAGCGCCGCCAGTGCGGTGCGGAAATCGGCCCGCGCGGCGGCGAGTCCGTCGGCGAGACCAATCGGATCATCCACCGTCGGGCTCGGCATCCGGCTCGTCGGCATCCGGCTCGTCGGCATCCGGCTCGTCGGCGTCGGCAGCAGCGTCGTCGTCGTCCTCGTCGACATCGGTCCCGTCGAACCAGGCGCGCAGGTCGATCGTGTGCTCGCGGTAATGCTCCGGACCGTCTTCGCGCAGGACCTGCTCAAGGCTGTCGCGGTAGCCGGTCGTGGCCGTCAACCAGGCGTCGTCCAGCGCTCCGAGGCGTTCGACCAGGGCATCATAGGCGGCCTGCTCACGCTGCCGTACCGTCGCGAGATCGGTCTCGCGGCCGACGCGCGCGACGGTGGCGTTGATCGCGTCGATGTCGAAGTCGGGGTCGTCGGCACCGAAGTCGGCGAGCGTGCCCTGCTCGGCGCGATGCGTCGCCTCGGCCGCGTGCCCAGTCCAGTAGCCGAGGTGCGCCACGAGCTCGCGGGCGCTCCAATCGCCGACCAGGCCGGGAGCGGTGCGCAGCGCCGGCTCCACGTCATCCAGCGCCGCGAGGAACGCGGTCCGCGCACCGACGAGCTCGTCCAGCAATCGCGCCGCCGACGTCCGCTCAGCGCTCATCCGGCGCGCTCCAGCCCCGCGTAGACGGCGATGAGGAACTTGCGGCCGTGCTCCTCGAAGTCCACCGTGACCTCTTCGTCGCCCTTGACAATCTCGCTCGCCGCGACGATGCCGATCCCGTAGCGGCGATGCCGAACCCGGTCGCCGGGCCGCCAACGCGGTCCGGCGGCCGCCTCCTCCGCCGGTGTCGCACGGCTCAGGAACGTCCCGCTGCCGAGGTCCGGTGCCGGGCCCGCGTCATAGCTCGCCGAGGCGACCCGCTGGCGCGCCGCATCCAGCGACGAACCCACCGGCGGGGCCGTCATGTCGGGCAGGTTGACCGGGCGCAGGGGATCGGTGACGCGGCGCGTCGGCGACCGGTAGCCACCGGGCAGCCAGCCTTCGGCATCGGTCCCACGCGACGCCCAGCGGTCGCCGCTCATCCGTCCGCCGCGTCGGAACGGTGTCCCCGTCCGCTCCGCCATCAGGAGGTCCTCCGGCAGCTCGGCGAGGAAGCGAGACGGCTCGGCCGGTGCGCCGACACCGAAAGTGGACCGATGGTGGGCGTGCACGAGGTAGAGCAGGTCCTTCGCCCGCGTCATGCCCACGTAGGCCAGCCGTCGCTCCTCCTCCAGCTCCCGCTCGTCCTCGAGGGCCCGCTGGTGCGGCAGCATCCCCTCCTCCATGCCGACGATGAAGACGACCGGAAACTCGAGGCCCTTGGCGGCGTGGAGGGTGATGAGAGTCACGCGGTCGGGACGGTCCTCGAGCGTGTCCTGGTCGGAGACGAGCGCGACCTCCTCCAGGAAGCGCGCGAGGCCCTCGGGCGGGGCGATCTCGTCATATTCGGCCGCGTGGTTGCGCAGCTCGGTCACGTTCGCCCAGCGCTCATCGCCATCGTCGGTCCCGTCCTGGATCGACTCGCGCAGGCCGGAAAGCTCGGTGGCGAGGTCGAAGACGCGTCCCGGCGGCTCGGTCTGCGCTGCCGCCATGAGCGGCCGCATCACGTCGGCGAAGGCGGCGAGACTCGCGCGTGCCCGCGGGGCGAGGTTCGGGTTCTGGCCAGCCTCCCCGACCGCGGTCCAGAGGGCCACGCCGCGTCCGTCGGCCCACGCCCGCAGCTCCTCGACCGTCTTGCTGCCGATCCCGCGCGCCGGGACGTTGACGATCCGCTCGAGCGCGACGCGATCCGTCGGGTTGCGCGCCAGGCGGACATAGCCGAGCGCGTCCTTCACCTCGCGCCGCTCGTAGAAGCGCATGCCGCCCACGAGCTGGTACGGGATCCCGAAGCGCATGAACGACTCTTCGAGGACCCGGGACTGCGCATTGATCCGATACGCCACCGCCAGCTCGCCGTAGCGTCGAGCCCCGTCGACGTCGTCGGCACGACTGGTGAGGAGGCGGCTCATCGACGTGCGGCCCGCCCCGCCGACCAGCTTCTCCACCTGGCGCGCGACGAACTCCGCCTCCTCGTACTCGTTGTAGGCATCGAAGAGGGTGATCGCCGTGCCGGTCCCGCGGTCGGTCCAGAGGCGCTTCTCCTTGCGCCCGGGGTTGCGGCTGACGACCGCGTGCGCCGCGTCGAGGATCGTCTGCGTGCTGCGGTAGTTCTGTTCGAGCTTGACGACCTTCGCATCGGGATAGTCGGTCTCGAAGTCGAGGATGTTGCGCATGTCGGCGCCGCGCCACGAGTAGATGCTCTGGTCGTCGTCGCCGACCACTGCGAGGTTGTGGTGCTTCGACGCCAGGTGGCGGCAGATGAGGTACTGGGCGCGGTTGGTGTCCTGGTATTCGTCGACCATGATCTGCTGCCAGCGCTGCTGGTAGCGAGCGAGCACGGCCGGGTGCTCCTCGAACAGCTGCACAACCCGCATCAGCAGGTCGTCGAAATCGACCGCCCCGTCATCCGCCAGCTGCGTCTGGTAGCCCGCGTAGACCGATGCCGCCGTCTCCTCGTAGAAGTTGGTTGCTTGCCGCCGGGCGGTGGCCGGATCCGCGAGCTCATCCTTGCGCTGCCCGATGAAGGCGAGCATGCCGTTGGGGCTGAAGCGCTTGTCGTCGAGGTCGAGGCGGCGCACCACCGCCTTGACCACCGCCACCTGGTCGGCGCGGTCGTAGATCGTGAAGCCCCGCGCCAGACCGATCGCCTCGCCCTCGCGCCGCAGCAGCCGCGCACAGATCGAGTGGAACGTGCCGATCGTCGCTTCCCGCGCACCATCCTCACCGATGAGACCGGCGATCCGCTCGCGCATCTCGTTGGCCGCCTTGTTGGTGAACGTCACCGCCACGATCTGCCACGGCTTGTAGCTGGTGGCGACGAGATAGGCGACGCGGTGCGCCAGGACGCGCGTCTTCCCGCTGCCCGCGCCGGCGAGGATGAGGAGCGGCCCGGTGAGGTGCGAGACCGCGTCGCGCTGCGGCTCGTTGAGGCGCGCGAGGATGGCGGCCGCGTCGAGCCGAGGGCGCGTGGGAGCTGCGGGGACGTGCGGAGCGGGGGCCGGGGACATCACTCCGATTCTACCCGGAACCGACGTCCCTTCCCGCCCCCTGGCCCTCGTCAGGGAGCGCGGATGAGCGCCGGTTGGGGAAGCCGGCGTCGAGGTCACCGTGCACCGGCAGGTGACGCCTGCCACCGTTGCGTGGTGACGTCAAGACCATGAATCCTCCCGGACCATCGGGCCATGGGACGAGCCCCTGCCTGGGACTACGGTTGCGAGCGTGAACGCCGCTGACCTGGGGGATCGATGACACGAATGGAGTGGCGCGTCCTCGCCGCGCTGAGCCTCGCACTCGCTGCCGCCTCGGTTGGCGTCGGCGTTGCCATCGGAAGTGCCGCCGCGCTCGCCGTGGCCGGTGTCGCCATCGGCGTCGTCGGCGGTGCCGGCGTGGCCGAGGCGCTCCTCGACCGCCACGTCGGACGCCTGCGCGGCATGAGCCGACGCATGGTGGACGGCGACCTTGCCACCGTCGCGCTACCGGGACCGCTCGGGAGGCTCGACCCGGTGGCGACGGATCTGGCCCAGGTCGCCGCTGCCTTCAGCGAGGCACAGACGGCCGCCACCCACGACCGCCTGACCCACATTCCCAACCGATCCACGCTCCTTGCGCAGCTGTTCGGGGAGGTCGATCGGGCGACTCGCTACTCGCGCCCGCTGACGATCGCGTTCATCGACATCGACCATTTCAAGGCGGTCAACGACACGCATGGCCACGCCGCCGGTGACGCCGTCCTGCGCGCGATCGCCGATGTGCTGCGCGGCAATGTGCGCGACACCGACCTGCTCGGCCGCTACGGCGGCGAGGAGTTCGTGCTGATCCTGCCCGAGACCGGCATCGACGAGGCGACGGCCGTGGCGGAGAAGCTTCGCCTCCAGGTGCTCAAGGAACGCGTCGAGGTCGGCGAGGGGGAGGAGGTCGCCGTCTCGGTCTCGATCGGTCTCGCCGGCGGTCATGGCCGGGCGCTCCAGGTCGAGCAGCTGGTGCGCGACGCGGACGCCGCCATGTACTCGGCGAAGTCGCTCGGCCGGAATCAGACCTATGTCTTCGCCGAGGTCGACGACGATACGGCCCGCATCCCGCGCTCTCCCATCTCGGCCGCCGGACGTGCCCGCGCCGCCGAGGTCGGCGAGATCGGCCGCCAGGCCGCGGAGGCGGCGCTCGCCGCCATCGTCGCGCCGCTGCCGCACTATCGCGGCAAGCCGTCGAGCCTCATCGCAGCCATCGCCGTCCGCATCGCCCGGCAGCTCGAGCTGCCGGAGTCCGAGGTGGAGCGCGTCCGCGTGGCGTCGCTCCTCCACGACATCGGCAAGGTCGGCGTCCCACAGGAGATCCTCGAGAAGCCGGGCACGCTGAGCCCCGACGAGTGGCAGGCGGTGGTGCAGCATCCCCAGATCGGCCAGGTGATCATCAACCAGGTGGCGGCGGTCAAGGATGCCGGCGCGATCATCCTCCATCACCACGAGCGATACTCCGGGCACGGTTACCCCCACGGACTGCGCGGTGGGGATATCCCGCTCGGCGCGCGGATCGTGGCCATCGCCGATGCGTACGACGCCATGGTCCAGGATCGGCCCTATCGCCGCGCCATCAGCCACGAGGAGGCGGTCGCCGAGCTGCGGCGGCATGCCGGCCTCCAGTTCGACCCGACGCTGGTGGACGTCTTCTGCTCGCTCTTCGCGAGTGAGCGTCCGGAGGCAGACGACAGCCTGCTGATGTCGCCGCCACGGCCGATCGGCAGCGGGACGCGACGACGCCGCGGTTCGGCCGCCGCCGGATGAATCGCCCAGCGGGATGATCACCAGGATTCGCGAGCTCTTCGACGCTGCGGGGACGACGGCTGCGACCGACGCGAGCGAGGAGATGGGCCTCGCGGTGCCGGATCCGTCAACCCGCGAGGAGGAGTTCTCCGCCTACACCGAGGACTGCCGACTCTTTGGCTTCATCATGCTCGAGCATGAGCGCCTCGTGGACGCCCTCAACGCGACCGATGCCTACGATGTCGCGTCGGTGCTGCTGATGGCGCTCGACGACGGCCGCACCCTCGAAGCGCGCGAGATGGTGGTCCGGCGCGACGACCTCATCGCCGTCCGTGCCGCCGGCCCGCGCGGCAACGCGGCCCGGCGATCTCGAACGCGGCCATCCCCGGTGACGATGCAGGCCGGACCATACGTCGTCCGCGGCTACCTTCACGCGCCGCCCGGCGCGGACCCGCTGCAGCACCTGCGTCGCCGCAGGCCCATGGTGCCGATCACCGGTGCCTGGATCGAATACCCGTCTCTGGGGACGACGCATCGCGCTCGCGTTGGGACGCTCCTCGTCAACCGAGCGGCCGTCGACTGGGCCGATCACACGCAGGAATCGGAGATCCGCGTGGACCTGCCGGTCGAGACGCGCATCGATCCACGGGCGAAGGACATGACCGGGCACATCGCGCTGAGGCCGCGCGTCGTCGCTGCGGAGACCGACGAGCCCGACGGCGCGTGACCCCGGACGCCGGCAGCGCGTTGGGCCCTCCGCGGTCGGCTAGGGTGGCGGGGTGCATCCGTTCCGCTTCGGCATCACCGCGTCACGTGCCGCAGACGGCGAGGCGTGGATCGGGCTCTGCCGCAGGGTGGAGGAGCTCGGCTACGCGACCCTCGTCATGCCGGACCACCTGACCGACCAACTGGCGCCGATGCCGGCCCTCGCGATGGCGGCATGCGCCACGACGACCCTGCGGCTCGGCACGTTCGTGCTCGCCAATGATGACCGCCACCCGCTGCTCATGGCGCGCGAGGCGGCGACCATCCACCGCCTCACCGGCGGTCGGTTCGAGCTCGGCCTGGGGGCCGGATGGAAGCGGGACGACTATCGGCAGCTCGGCATGCCCTACGACCCGCCCGCGGAGCGCGTCGAGCGGCTGGGCGAGACGCTCGACATCACGCGTCGTCTGTTCGCCGGCGAGACGGTGACCCACGCCGGACCGCACTACCCGGTCGATGGCGCCCGCCTCGGGTTCGTGCCGTCCGCGCCACCGCGCATCCTCGTCGGTGGCGGTGGGCCGCGGGTCCTGCGCCTCGCGGCACGCCACGCGTCGATCGTGGGCCTGCTCGCGCAGTTCGATCGCTTTGGCCGGCCTATGGTGCAGCAGGCCACCGAGCGCGCCACGGCAACCAAGATCGAGACGCTGCGCGCGGCCGCGGGTGATCGCTTCGAGACGCTCGAGCTCAATGTGCTCGTCGTCGATGCCGCCCTCGCCGCGGCCGATCAGCCCATCAGCCGCGCCGCCATCGCGATGCTCAAGGCGGGTGGTGCCGGACTCGTCGGGGGGTCGCCGTACGTGCTGTACGGGACCCTCGACCGGTTGCGCGAATCGCTCCTGCGGCGACGCGAGCGGCTGGGGATCAGCTACTACGTCTGGTCGCAGCGCCATCTCGAGCGGATGGCCCCCCTCGTCGCCGCGCTCGCGGGTCGCTGACGCGCCTCGCACGGTACGACGATCGGGGCGCCTGCGGCTCGACACTCCCGGGCACGACGAAGGCCCCGGCCGAAGCCGGGGCCTTCGCATCGGTCCTTCGAAGCAACCGGGATGGGACCTAGTAGTCCATCCCACCACCCATGCCTGGCATGGGGGCCTTGTCCTTCTCGGGGATGTCGGTGATGATCGTCTCCGTGGTGAGCAGGAGGCTCGCCACCGAGCTGGCATTCTCGAGTGCCGATCGCGTCACCTTGGCCGGGTCGATGATGCCGGTCGCGAACAGATCCGCGTACTCGCCCTTGGCCGCGTCGTAGCCGCTGCCCGGCGGAAGCTTGCGGACCGCCTCCACGACGACCGATCCCTCCATGCCCGCGTTGACCGCGATCTGACGGAGGGGCTCCTCCAGCGCGCGACGCAGGATCGCCACGCCGATGGCCTCGTCACCGAGCACCTCGAGCTTGTCGAGGGCCGGGATGGCGTGCACGAGGACCGAGCCGCCACCGGCGACCATGCCCTCTTCGACGCCGGCCCGGGCCGCGCTCAGCGCATCCTCGATGCGATGCTTCTTCTCCTTGAGCTCGACCTCGGTGGCCGCACCGACCTTGAGGACGGCGACCCCACCCGACAGCTTGGCGAGGCGCTCCTGGAGCTTCTCGCGGTCGAAGTCGCTGGTGGTGTCCTCGATCTGGAGCTTGATCTGCCCGACGCGGGCACGGATCGCCTCGTCGGAGCCCTTGCCCTCGACGATGGTGGTCGCGTCCTTGGTGGCAGTCACGCGGCGTGCCTCGCCGAGGTCCTCGAGCTGCACGCTGTCCAGCTTGCGGCCGACCTCCTCGCTGATGACCCGCGCGCCGGTCAGCGTCGCGATGTCCTCGAGCATGGCCTTGCGGCGATCGCCGAAGCCCGGAGCCTTGACGGCAAGCACGTTGATCGTGCCGCGCATCTTGTTGACCACGAGCGTGGGGAGCGCCTCGCCATCCACGTCCTCGGCGATGATGAGGAGCGGGCGGCCGGTCGCGACGACCTTCTCCAGCGTCGGCAGGATGTCCGCCACGGCGCTGATCTTCTTGTCGGTGACGAGCACGAACGGATTGTCGAGCGAGGCTTCCATCTTGCCGGCATCGGCCGACGTGACGAAGTACGCGGAGAGGTAGCCACGGTCGAGCTGCATCCCCTCGACGTACTCCTTGTCGAGCTTGAGCCCCTGGCTCTCCTCGACGGTGACGACGCCGTCCTTGCCGACCTTGTCCATCACCTCGGCGATGAGCTGGCCGATCTCCGTGTCGCGCGCGCTGATGGCGGCGATGTGGGCGATGTCATCGGTGGTCTCGACCGGCTTGCTGAGGTTCTTGATCTCGGCGATGAGGGCTTCGACGCCCTTCTCGATGCCGCGCTTGATGCCCATGGGGCTCGCGCCGGCGGTGACGTTCTTCAGGCCCTCGGTGATGATCGCCTGCGCCAGCACGATGCTGGTCGTCGTCCCGTCACCGGCGATGTCGTTCGTCTTGGCGGCAACCTCCTCGAGGAGCTGCGCGCCCATGTTCTCGAACGGGTCCTCGATCTCGATGTCGCGGGCGATGGTGACGCCGTCGTTGGTGATCGTCGGCGAACCGAACTTCTTGTCGAGGACGGCATAGCGTCCGCGCGGGCCGAGCGTGACCTTGACGGCATCGGCCATCTTGTCCACGCCCCGCTTGAGCGCGCGTCGCGCCTCCTCGTTGAACAGGATCTGCTTCGGCACGGTTGTCAGATTCCTCCTTGGTGCGCCGCGCGTGACGCGGCGATATCGGTATCGGGTGGCTGGCTGAGGCCAGGGCTAGGAGATGACGGCCAGGACGTCCTTCTGGGAGAGGATCAGCAGCTCGTCTTCGTCCAGCTTGAACTCGGTGCCCGCGTACTTCTGGAAGAGGATCTTCTGGCCGACCTCGACGTCCATCGCCTCGCGCGTGCCGTCATCCAGGATGCGTCCCGGACCGGCCGCGATGATGGTGCCCTCCTGGGGGCGCTCCTTGGCGGTGTCCGGCAGGACGAGACCGCTCTTGGTCATCTCCTCGCGGGGAGTGGGCTTGACGACGAGGCGGTCCCCGAGGGGCTTGAGCTGCGTCGCCGTGGCATTGACCGACGTGGTCATAAGTGGGTGCGTGCCTCCTTGAGCGAGACTGGTGCAAGAGATGCGAGAATGCTCACCGACACTCGGGAGTGCCGACGACCCGGGGCCGCATGGTTGGCCCGAACAGCCGTTGGCACTCGACCGATGAGAGTGCCAACCGATGGTACCGCGACCCTTCCGAGCGTGTCAACTCGATTCCTGCAGACAGCCCGAGACCCCGGCCGAGGCCGGGGTCTCGCAGCGCGGGTTCGAAGCGGGCGCTACATCAGCCCAAGGCGCTGCAGCCAGCCGCTGGCACCCGGGGTGACGTCATTCGTGGTCGTCCCGCCGCCACCGGGATTGAGAACGAAGAAGTAGACCAGCAAGGCGATCACGACGATCGCGACCAGGATGCCGACGATGAATCCGTAGCCGGACCCATCGGATGTGCCATTGCCGTTGGGGGTGTTGACATTGACCTGTCCCACTCGGGCCGTCCTCCTCTGCATGCGGCCGCGCAAGGGCGGCTCGCTACCCCTCGTTGCAACCGGCGTGCCAGACCTTAATCCGTCGCCTGCCTAGCGACCGACCGCTCGTTGGAGGTTCGTGGCGGCGTGGGCGGCGATCGTCGCCGGGTAGGTGGAGCGGAGCCGCGCCAGCTCGGCGGCCACCCGGAGCGTGGTCGTCGGCTCATTGCGACTGCCGCGCCCCGGTCCCAGGTACGGTGCGTCCGTCTCGAGCAGGAGCCCGTGGTCGGGCAGCTCGCTCGCGGCAGCGCGAGGGCCATGTGCCGACGAGAACGACACCGGCAGGGCGAAGCTGACGAGAAAACCTGCCGCCACGAGGGCGCGCGCCATCGCGGCGTCGCCGCTGAAGCAGTGGAGGATCCCCGGCACCGGCGCGGTCGCCCGCGGCGCCCACGCGGTCAGCCGTGCGGTCACCTCCGCATGCGCCTCGCGGTCGTGGACGAGCACCGGCTTTCCAACCGACGCCGCGAGGGCGAGCATCCGCTCGAACATGGCTTCCTGCGCGCCGGCGGTGGCGAACGCGTGATGGTTGTCGAGGCCGATCTCGCCGACGGCCACGACGGTCGCCTCGGCGGCCAGGTCCTCCACGTGTCGCACGTCCGCCTCGGACGCCGCCGCCACCCAGTTCGGATGGATGCCGACGGCTGGCAGCAGCAGCGCCGGGTGGAGCGCCGCGAGCTCGAGCGCCCGCTCGGACGACGCCGCGTCCCAGCCGGGTACGACGATGCGCTCGATTCCCGCCGCCTCGGCCCGCCCGAGCACCGCCGGCAGGTCGTCGGCGAACCCCGCGTCCTGAAGGTGGCAATGCGAATCGGTGAGGTGCGGCAGGTGCGCCGGAGCGCGACGACGGCTCAGCTGGCCGGCACCTCGTCGGGGAGCTCGACACGCGGGAAGATCGGCGCCGCTCGTCCCGTGTGACGAGCACCGGGCTCACCGCCCCATGCGAGCTGAGCGGCGAGCCCAGGCCCTCCGCTGCCGCGCTCGTCGTATGACGGGTCGACGCCGAGCTGCTCGTGCATCTGGCGCGCCGCGGCAGGCGTGAAGGGCGCCATCAGGTGGCCCAGGATCCGGCATGCCTCCGCCATGGTGGCGAGCACCTGGCCGACACGGTCCGACTCGCCCGCCTTGTGAAGGGTCCACGGTGCCTGTGACTCGGCATAGCCGTTCACCGCGCGCGTCAGCTCCATGACCGCTGCGAGCGCCTCGTCGAAGCCCAGGCGCTCCATGGCCGCCCGGTAGCTCGCCACGGCCGCGACGGCGGTCGCCTGCAGCGCCGCATCGGCCGCTGTCGGTTTACCGAGCTCGGGCAGCGCCCCGTCGAGGTAGCGCGCGCTCATGCTCACCGTGCGGTTGACGAGGTTGCCGAGGTCGTTCGCCAGCTCGGAGTTGTAGCGGCGGACAAGACCGTCCTCGGTCATGTCGCCACCGCGGTCGAAGGGGATCTCGCGCAGCACGAGGTAGCGGATCCCGTCGACGCCGAACTGCGCCACCGCGTCATCCGGATCCACGACGTTGCCGCGCGTCTTGCTCATCTTCTCGCCGCGCAGCGTCATGAAGCCATGGGCAAAGACTCGATGCGGCAGCGGGAGGCCGGCACTGAGCAGCATCGCCGGCCAGTAGAGGCAGTGGAAGCGGGTGATGTTCATGCCGATGACGTGCACGTCCGCCGGCCACCAGTGCGCGAACGCCTCCGGATCGTCGGGGAAACCGGCGCCGGTGACGTAGTTCGTCAGCGCATCGAACCAGACGTAGATGCGGTGCTGCTCGTCATCCGGGAACGGGATCCCCCAGGTCGCGCCGGCGCGGCTGATGCTGAAGTCGCGCAGCCCCTCGCGCAGCCAGGCCAGCACCTCGTTGCGGTAGTGCTCCGGCTCGCAGAACGACGGGTTGTCGCGGTACAGCGCCTCGAGCCGCTCCTGGTAGGCGGAGAGGCGAAAGAAGTAGTTCTCCTCCTCCAGCCATTGCAGCTCCAGCGTGGGGTGGTCCGGGCAGCGGCCGTCGACGAGCTGCGCATCGGTCTTGAACTCGTTGTCACCGATGCAGTACCACCCCGAGTAGGTGCCCTTGTAGATGTCGCCGTTCGCCACGGCGCGGCGCACCATCTCGACCGATGCGCGCACGTGGTCGTCGTCGGTGGTGCGGATGAAGCGGTCGTAGCTGACGCCGAAGCGGGAGAACTGCTCCCGCCACGTCTCCGCCCACGCGTCGACGAGGGCTCGCGGGTCCGCATCGCGCTCGCGCGCCATGCGCTCCACCTGCGCCGAGTGCTCGTCGACGCCGGTCAGAAAGCGCGTGTCATCTCCGAGCAGGCGGTGGTATCGCGCCAGCGCGTCGGCGCCGAAGGCCTCGTACAGCGAGTGGAGCGGCGGCGCCGGGCTCGGGTAGAAGATCGCCGTCGTGATGTAGAACGTCGTTGGCAGCGCCACGGGTCAGTGCTGCCGTCCCTTCGGCCAGTAGAGCTCCTTGCGCACGTGGTCGGGGGCGAATCCCCGGCGCATGGCGATCTCCTCCACGGCCGACACCATGTCCGGGTTGCCGCACAGGTAGATCGTGGTGTTGGCGGCGGTCAGCCCATGCTCATCGAGGTGGGCGTCGAGGACCGCCTCCGCGCGGCCGGTCAGGCCCCGCCACGCGGCCGCGTCCGACGGGCGCGAGATGGTGGCGGCGTAGTGGAGCGGGAAGCCCCCCCCGCTGGCAGTGGCGGCGAGATCGGTCAGCTCCTCCCGCCACGCGAGGTCGTGCTCGTAGCTGACGCCGTGCAGGAGCCAGATCTGGCGCTGCTGGGCTCGCGCGCGGAGCGTGTCGATCATGCTCATGAACGGGGCGAGGCCGGTGCCGGTCGCGACGAAGAGGCAGCGACGATCATCGTCCTTGAGCAGGAACTTGCCCTTCGGCCCTTTGATGTTGATCGGGTCGCCCAGGCCACGCTCCCAGAGCAGTGGCGTGAAGCCGCCGTCCCGCACGCGCCGGATGAAGAACTCGTACTCGCTCAGGTCGTCCGCTGACGAGCTGATCGACATCGGCCGCTGGACGAGCTTCACCTCGCCCATGAGACCCAGCGTCGCGTACTGGCCCGGCGCGAACGGGAACGGCGCCTCGTTCGACGCCACCGCCACGATGGCAAGACCGTCCGCGACCTCCTCCCAGCGACTGATGGTGCCGTTGTACGGGTAGTCGGAGGCCATGACGACGCGGCGACCCTCTTCGAGCGTGCGGGTGGGGGCGCCAGTATACCGGCGGGTGATGCCCTAGCCCTCGCGGTCGGGTACCTCGATGCCGCGTTGCGGCGTCGGGACGCGGCGAGTGACCGAGAAGCTGCCGTCTGTCTCGAGGACCATCGCATCCACGTCCGCCACCCGCCCCAGGCCGGCCTCACGGGCTGCCTGCTCGATCTCGACCAGCGCCACCCGTTCCCGCCGCATTGCCGCGTGGAGTGGTTCCCCACCGCGGACGAGAAGGGTCGGTTCCGACTTCACCACATCTGCCACGGATCGCCAACGTACTGATGCGTAGGCGACGGCGAATTGGAGCCCAATGAGCATGGCAAGCGCCACAATGCCTTCCGCCAGGGGAACGTCTCGGTTGAGGATGACACTGGCGAACACGGAGCCGATAGCCACGGTCACGACCAGGTCGAATGCATTCATGCTCGACAGCGTTCGCTTGCCCGCAATGCGAATGAACGCGATGAGGGCGGCATAGGTCGCTACGCCGGCGACGACCGTGCGCCCGAGCGACCACCACCCGTCGAAGATCCAATCCGGCATGCCTTTCTTCTCTAGCAGGATCGGAACCGGGCGCCGCGCCGGGGGACGCTGGGCCGCGGAAGGCCGCTGACTGATTCGGTCGACGATCGTGGCACGTAGTTGCGGACGTTTGGCTGCGCAGTCCAGACGGGTCCCGCCACGCAAACCGCGTCAACTTCGGGAGCGCGGGAGCGGCGCGGCCCGGCGCCGGAGGGGGCAGCGCCGGGCCGCTGTGTCACATCGCGATGAGCGCCTCCTCGGGGGCGTCGGCGTGGCCATTCGTCGCCGCCGGTCCGGGGACGGCACCACCATCGGCCTCACTGACCGCCGCCTGGACCTCCTTGGCGTACTCCTTCTTCCCGCGCCCGGAGAGCATCTCCAGCGATCCGACGACGACCTCGGTCTTCCAGTGGCGAATTCCCGCCTCGTCGTCCCACTGCCGGGTCTGGAGCCGGCCCTCGATGTCCACCAGCTGCCCCTTCGAGAGGAACTGGCCGCAGACCTCGGCGAGGCGGTCCCACGCGACGGCGTTGTGGTACTCGGTCCGCTCGCCGCTACCGCCACCCCGGAACTCGTTCGTGGCGATGGTGAAGTTGGCGACCGCCTTGCCGCTCGGCACCGAGCGCAGCTCTGGATCGCGCGTCAGGCGCCCCACGAGCATCACCCTGTTCATGGTCGATCTCGACCTCCTGATGACGACGCCTCGTACCGGGCGAGCGTCGGCGGCGTCAGGCGACCACCGTACGGGGTCGCCGCTTACCCGACCGTTAGCGGGCGCTTAGCGCCGCTCGCGCCGCGAGCCGGGGCGGCGACGCGGGTAGAGGTGGTCGATCCCCGGCGTCCGCAGCGACACCTTCGCCACTGGCGGCGTCTGGCGCTTGAACTCCATGCGCGCCACGCGCGAGGCGACCCAGGCCACGAGCTCCGCGTCCAGTCCCGCGGCGACGCACCGCTCGTCGCTCCAGCGGCGATCGACGAGGGCGAAGAGGGCACGGTCGAGGTCGGCGTAGGTGCGCCCCAGCTCGCCCTCATCGGTCTGTCCCGGCCAGAGGTCGGCGGACGGCGGCTTGGCGATGATCTCGTCCGGCACGCCGAGCGCCGCGGCGATCTCGCGCAGCTGCGACTTGTAGAGGTCGCCGATGGGCTGGAAGGCGGCCGCCATGTCGCCCCACAGCGTACCGTAGCCGAGCAGCGCCTCGGTCTTGTTGCTCGTCCCGGCGACAAGCGCATCGAACGCCACCGAGCGGTCGTAGAGGACGATCATCCGCTGCCGCGCCATGACGTTCCCGCGCCGCACGTTGAGCGCGTCGCCGCCGGCGGCCTGGCCCGGGCCGTCGATGCGCGCCAGCATCGGTTCGACCATGTCGCTGATCTCGACCTGCTCGGTCTCGCAGCCGAGCGCGGTGACGACGCGCAGCGCATCGGTCTCCGACGCAGCGGACGAGGTGCGGTACGGCATGCGGACCGCCAGCAGGTGGTCCGGCGCCACCGCCCGCGCGCAGAGGAACGCGACGGTCGCGGAGTCGACGCCGCCCGAGAGACCGATGACCAGGCGCTCGAACCCGGTCTCCTCGAGCTGCGAGCGGATGAAGCGCACGATCACGTCGATCGTGCCGGCCGAGTCGATCTCCGGCAGCACCGCCTGCTCTGTCACCCCGGCTCGCCCGGGGAGGTGTTCGCCGCTTCGTCGTCCGGCGCCGGCATCCCCGCGCGCTCCGCGACGATTCGCGCCAGCTCGCGTTGGACGAGCTCGATCCGCTCGTCGGCAAGCAGCGGCACCTGGTAGCGCTGCATCCGCAGGTCGTCGGTGTCGATGCTGCCGACGACGAGGGCCTCCTCCCAGAGCGGCGCCTCCACGATCGTCGTGCCATTCGGACCGATGAGCCGCGACCCGCCCCAGAAGGTGAGCCCCTCCTCGTTGCCCACCCGGTTGCAGAACGCGACCGCCACCGTGCCGAGCAGCGCGTACGTGTCCTGCATCTTGTGCCAGCCGTCGATGGCGGCCATCCCCGCCGCGCTGCCGGGCGCGCGCGACGGCCCGGCGGCGACGTTGACGAGCAGCTGCGCGCCGTCGAGCGCCTGGAGCATGGGCAATGACGCATGCCAGAAGTCCTCGCACACCGACAGGCCAACCCGTCCCCACGGCTCCCCCGCATCGCAGGTCCGTATCCGATCGCCGGGCCGCGTGAAGCGGCCCTCGTCGAAAAGCCCGTACGTCGGCAGGTAGACCTTGCGGTGCAGACCGATGACCTCGCCGCCACGCAGCAGCGCGACGCTGTTGCAGAACCGATGGTCGTCGGTTTCCTCCACGAACCCGATCGCGACGAGCATCTCCGGCACGCTCCGCGACAGCTCGGCCAGCCGACGGTCATGGGCCCGCATCGCCACCTCGGGAACGAGGTCGCGCAGCAGGTAGCCAGTGAGTGCGAGCTCGGGGAAGACGGTCATCCCCGCCCCCTCGTCCCGCGCCTCGTGCAGCCGGACGGCCGCGCGATCCAGGTTCTCGGCCACGTCGCCCAGGCGTGGCGCCATCTGTGCGAGGGCGATCCGCAGCTCCATCGGTCTTGGTGTGATCTGCGCACGCGCCTAGAGGCGGTCGTGCGCCTCCTCGGACGATGCCGCGGACCCGTCATCCACCGCGGCACCCGGATCGAAGACACCCCCGGTATCCGGATGCGGCACGCCGCCCGGGTTGATCGCCTCGTCGGCGCTGACGTTGCGCGCCGAGCTCGAGGCCGCAGCCATGCCGATGCGCTGGTCGCGCTGCACCGGGTCGATCAGCTCCTCCGCGTAGTGGCAGCTCACCTGGTGGCCCGTCGTGAGCTCGCGGAGCGGGGGGCGCTCGGTGGCGCAGCGCTGCGGGTTGTCGAGCTGCTGCCGCAGCCAGCAGCGGGTGTGGAACCGACAGCCGGTCGGCGGGTTGACCGGCGACGGCACGTCGCCGACGAGGATGATCCGGCGCTGGCGCGACCGCTCCGCGGGATCGGGGACCGGCACCGCCGAGAGGAGCGCGATCGTGTACGGGTGGAGCGGGCCACGGTAGATCTCCTTGGCCGGCGCGACCTCGGCCATGGTGCCCAGGTACATCACCGCGACCCGATCGCTGATGTGCTCGACCACGCCCATGTTGTGGGCGACGAAGAGGTACGTCAGTCCCAGGTCGCGCTGCAGCTGGCGCAGCAGGTTGAGCACCTGTGCCTGGATGCTCACATCGAGTGCGCTGACCGGCTCGTCGCACACCAGCAGGTCCGGCTCGAGCACGAGGGCGCGCGCAATACCGATGCGCTGCCGCTGCCCGCCGGAGAACTCGTGCGGATAGCGGCGCGCATGGTACGGCTGCAGGCCGACCAGCTCCATCATCCGCGCCACGCGGTCGCGTCGCTCCGCCGGCGTGCCGATCTCGTGGATGCGCAGCCCTTCCTCGATGCTCGAGCCGATGGGCGCGCGGGGATCGAGCGAGGCATAGGGATCCTGGAAGATGAGCTGCATCCGGCGGCGGAACGGCTTGAGGTCACGGTCGGGGATGGCCGTGATGTCGGTGCCGTCGAAGACGATCTTGCCGTCCGTGGGCTCGATGAGGCGCAGCAGGACGCGGCCGACGGTCGTCTTGCCGCACCCGGACTCGCCGACGAGGCCGAGCGTCTCGCCGCGGCGGATGGTGAAGCTGACGTCATCGACCGCCTTCACCTCGCCGATCTGGCGCTGCAGCACGCCGCCGTAGATCGGGAAGAACTCGGCGAGGTGCTCCACCTCGACGAGCGGACGCGCGTCGACCGTGGCGGTCATGCGCGCGCCGCCGGCGCCGGCGCCCGTCGTGCCGCCTCCGCCTCCTGCGGCGTGTGGTACTGCCAGCAGCGGACGGCGTGGCGCTCGCCCACGTCGAGCAGCTCGGGGTGGAGCTCCTCGCAGTGCGGCACGTCCTTCTCGACGCGCTCCACGCAGCGCGGCGCGAAGCGGCAGGCGGCGGGAAGATCGACGAGGTTCGGTACGCTGCCGGGGATGGTCGCCAGCTCGTCACGCACCTGCCCCAGCGTCGGCACCGAACCGATGAGGCCGCGGGTGTACGGGTGCTTCGGGTCGTCGAACAGCGTGCGCACATCCGCCTGCTCCACGATCTCGCCGGCATACATCACCGCCACCCGGTCGGCCATCTCGGCAATCACCCCCAGGTCGTGGGTGATGAGCACGATCGCGGTGCCGGTCTCCTGCTGGAGCGCGCGCAACAGGTCCAGGATCTGGGCCTGGATGGTGACGTCGAGGGCGGTCGTCGGCTCGTCGGCGATGAGCAGCTCCGGCTCGCAGGCGAGCGCCATCGCGATCATCACGCGCTGCGCCATCCCGCCGGAGAGCTCGTGCGGGAACGCGTCGAGGCGACGCACCGGGTCCGGGATGCCGACGATGCGGAGCAGCTCCGCCGCACGATCGCGCGCGCCGCGGCGCTTCATGTTCCGATGCAGCTCGAGCACCTCGCCGAGCTGCATGCCCACGTTGAAGACCGGGTTGAGGCTGCTGGTGGGCTGCTGGAAGATCATGCTGATCCGGTTGCCGCGCAGCTTGCGGATCTCCCGGTCGCGCAACGTCAGCAGCTCCTGGCCGTCGAAGCGCACCGACCCCGCCTCGATCCGGCCGGGTGGCGCGATGAGCCGCATGATCGAGAGGCTCGTCACGCTCTTGCCGCAGCCCGACTCGCCCACGAGGCCCAGGATCTCGCCCCGATTGACGGTGAAATCGATCCCCGTCACGGCGCGGACCACGCCGTCGCGGGTGTGGAACGAGGTCCGCAGCCCCTCCACCTCGAGCAATGGCGACCCAGTCTTCCCGGCGCTCCGGCGCGGCTCCGCCAGCTCGCTGATCGTCATCGGTTCAACCGGGGATCGAGCGCGTCGCGCATCCCGTCCCCGAGCAGGTTGAAGCCCAGGACGGTGAGACTGAGCGCGATGCCGGGAAAGATGATGAGGTGCGGCGCGCTGAAGACGAAGTTGCGGTTCGTGCCGATCATGCTCCCCCATTCCGCGGTCGGTGGCTGGACCCCGAGCCCCAGGAAGGAGAGGGCCGCGACCTCGAGCACGGCCGAGCCGATCCCGAGCGTGCCCTGCACGATGAGCGGCGTCAGGGCGTTCGGCAGGATACGGCGAAAGAGGATCCCGCGGCCGGATTCGCCGAGCGCGCGACTGGCGGTGACGAAGTCGCGCTCCTTCATCGACAGGACCGATGCGCGCATGACGCGCGCGTAGACCGGGATCGCCACGATCCCGATCGCGATCTGCGCCTGGAACAGTCCCTGGCCGATCACGGTCACGATCGCGATCGCCAGGATGAGGGCCGGGAAGGCGAGCACCACGTCCATGAGGCGCATGAACAGGTTGTCGACCCAGCCGCCGGCATAGCCGGCCACGGCGCCGATGAGCGTTCCCAGCACGATGGCGAAGCCGACGGTGACAAATCCCACGAAGAGGCTGATGCGGGACCCGTGCACGACGCGGCTGAAGACGTCGAAGAAGTTGCCGTCGATCCCGAAAAGGTGCTCGGGCATCGACGCCGGACAGCCGAGCAGGTGCACGCACGGCGGCGTGAGGCGGTTCACGTGCTCCGGCGGGACGAGGTAGCGAATATCGTCGGTGGGGCCGAACGGGGCGATCACGTTGGCGAAGACCGCAAGGAAGAGGAGGAAGCCGAGGATGACGAGGCCCGCCTGGGCGGAGCGTTGACGGAGGATGCCGCTTGCGGTGTCGCGCCAGATGTTCGCCGGCCGCTCCCGGTCCATCTCGCGCGGCGGAGCCACGGCCGCGGGCACGTGCTCGCTCATCGGAGCCGGATCCGCGGGTCGAGGAAACCGTAGCTGACATCGACGACGAGGTTGACGGCCAGGTAGACGATGGCGATCACCACGGTCAGGCCCTGCACCACGAGGTAGTCGCGGCCCTGGATCGCCTCGGTGATCGTGCGTCCCATGCCGGCAAGGTTGAAGATCGTCTCGGTGAGGACCGCGCCCGAGAGCAGCAACCCGAGCTGAAGCCCAATGATGGTGACCACTGGCAGGAGCGCGTTACGCAGCGCGTGACGCAGCATCACGACGCGGCTCGAGAGGCCCTTGGCGCGCGCGGTGCGGATGTAGTCGAGCCCCATCACGTCGAGCAGGCTCGAGCGCGTCATGCGCGCGATGATGGCGAGTGGGATCGTGCCGAGCGCGACCATCGGCAGGATCATGTGGCTGAGCGCGTCCAGGAAGGCCGTCCACTGGCCGGTGATGAGCGATGAGATGACGTACATGTTGCTCACGAAGTCGAGCACGGCCCGGAGCGGGCCTTCCATGCCCGTCAGCCCCCACGCCTCGGGGATCGTCTGCAGCGCCAGGCCCGAGCTCAGGCGACCGGAGGGCGGCAGCGCGATCGGTGTGTCGCGGAGCACCACGGCGAACAGCCACGCCAATACGAGGCCCAGCACAAAGACCGGCGTGCTGATACCGATGTTGGCGAGCACCATGGTGCCGACATCGAGGGGCGAATTGCGGCGCGCGGCCGAGAGGAGGCCCAGCAACATGCCGAAGACGCTGGCGAAGACGAGCGCCAGCACGGTCAGCTCCATGGTGAGCGGCAGCCGCTCGAAGATGATGTCGGCCACCGGCCGGTTGTAGCGGATCGAGTCACCCAGGTCGAGCGTCAGGACCTGCCCCAGGTAGGCGACAAACTGCACCGGCAGCGGCTGGTCGAGTCCGAACCGGGCATTGAACGCGGCGCAGATCTGGGGGGTGGCACGTTCCTGGAGCGCCGCCTGGCATGGATCGGAGGGAATGACCCGCGCCAGCAGAAAGACGAGCATCACCACGCCGAGCAGCACCGGGATGCTGAGGAGCAGGCGCCGGAGGACGAATCGCAGCATGGACGCTCAGTGCGCGGGATAACGAATGAGGGGCGCCGTCCGTTGCGGGCGGCGCCCCTCGTTGAACGTGGCCTACAGCCTACCGCACGCTATCCCTCGGGCGGCGGCTGGTTGAGGAAGCCGCCGAAGAGGGCACTGAAGTAGGCGAAGTCGCCGGTGCGACCGATGTGGAGCGGATGGTCGAGGTCCCACTGGACGGCGTACGTCTCGACGACATCGTTGGCGTCGAGGGCGGCACCGTTGTGGAACGTGACCCCGTCGCGAAGCGTGCAGCTCCAGACGGTCCCATCGCCGTTCGCCGTGCACTCGGTCGCGAGCGACGGCTCAGCCGCCGTCCCGCCCACCTTGTACGCGTACAGCGACTCACCGATCTGCTCGCACGCGCGGAGGCTCTCGCCGTCCGTCTCGTCGGCACAGTAGAGGCCGATTGGCTCGGCGTTCTGCATCCAGACCAGCTGATCCCGATCACCCGGGGTCATCACGCTGAACAGCTCGTTCGACAGCGGCGAGGCATGCGCCCCGCTCACGTCGGCCTGGAACACGGTCGCCGAGCCGCCATGGGCGATCGGGATCATCGGCACGTGCTGCTTGATCGCGTTGTTGGCGTCCGTGTAGGCGGCCTCGCGATCCGCATCGGCGGTGGACGTCGCACCGATCTTCAGCGCATCGGTGATGTCGCTGAACTTGTCGCCGAACTGGTCGCTTGCCCCGGCCCCGAAGTGGAAGTCGAGGAAGTTCGTCTGGTCCGGATAGTCGGCGCCCCAGCCGAGCATGTGGATGCCATCCAGCGCGCCGGCATTGGCATTGTCGATGAACGTCCCGGATTCCTGGACATCGATGGTTGCGTCGATGTTCAGATTTTCGCGGAGCTGGGTCTGGATCTCGGTCGCGACCTGGGTCGGGTTCGGCAGGTAGCCGCGAACGACGTCGCGCAGATGGATGGTGGTCGAGAAGCCGTCGGGATAGCCGGCATCGGTCAGCATCTGCTTGGCCTTGTCGGGAGCGAACTCGTACCAGTCTTCGCCCACGCAGGCGAAGGCGATGGCGCATGGCGTGAAGTGGCTCGCCACCTCCGAGCCGCGTGGGTAGAAGCCGTCGACGATCTGCTGGCGGTCGATGCCCATCGCCACCGCCTGTCGGACCGCTTCCTTGGCGAAGGGGTTCGCGGTGTTGTCGAAGCCATCGATCGTCGGATTGTTGTTGAAGCCGATGTAGAACGTGTTGAGACCCTCACGCTCGAACAGCGTCAACGCACTGTCGGACTCGAGGGCGGCGAAGTCGTCGGGGCCCGGGTTGTCGATGCCGTCGACTCGACCGCCCTGGATCTCGACGCGGCGCTGCGCGCTATCGGTGCTCCAGCGGAAGATCAGGGTCTTGTAGGACGGCGCATCACCCCAGTAGTTGGGATTGGCTTCCATGGTGATGTGGTCGCCGCGCTGCCACTCGGTGATCATGAAGGGTCCGGTCCCGTTCGGCCGAGCGAGGACCCGGTGGTTCTCCATGTCGTTCTCGAGGGTCGCAGTGTCCTGGATCTGGAACGCGCTGAACGCGATCTTCTGCAGGAACGCGACATCCGGGGCGCACAGCTCGAACTCGACGGTCTTCTCGTCGACCGCTCGGATCTGGCTGAACTCGCCGGTGTAGCCGTCTGCGCTGCAGTCGGCGGGCTGATCAGGATATGAGATCGGGGAGAACGTCCCCTCGCTCTGGAATGGCTGCTCCGACGCAACCTCGCTCTGGCTGGCAGTTGTCGTGCCGCTGCCCGATGGGCTGGCGCTCACCCCACCGCCGCCGCAGGCGGCGACGACGAGGCCGAGCGCGACGACCATGGAGACCGATCTCCATCTTCGCATTCGTGAAACCCTCCGCTGTGAATCGATGGACCGATGGTTGTCGCGCCGGCCTGGTGGCCGCGCCTCGACGCCCGTTGGACGCACGGCCGGCGGTCGAGCCGCCGCCGTGTTCAGGAGCTGGTTCGTTTGTCCGCCGCCGTGTCGCCGGCGGTGGTGGGCTCCGGCTCGTTCGCCGGTGGTGCCTCGCTGGCGACTCGCGCCGACTCGGCGTCGGCCGCCACGCGCTGCGTGACCGCGACGGGCGTTCCGCGCCGGACCTGCGCCTCGGGGGTGTGCGCCACGCCGATGTCCGACTTGAGCGCCTCCTCGGCGTAGTGGCAGGCAGCCTGGTGATCGTCGGCGATGACCCGCAGCTCGGGGTCGTCGGTCCGACAGTTCTCGGGCCGCCCGAGCTGCTCGTAGAGCCAGCAGCGCGTGTGGAAGCGGCAGCCGTCCGGCGGGTTGGCGGGCGACGGGACGTCGCCGGTCAGGATCACCCGCTTCCGACGGCGCTCCGCCTTCGGGTCCGGAATCGGCACCGCCGAGAGCAGTGCTCGTGTGTACGGGTGCGCCGGAGCGGAGTAGATGAGCCCCGGTGGGCCGAGCTCGACGAGCCTGCCGAGGTACATCACCGCGACGCGGTCGCTGATGTGGCGCACCACGCTCAGGTCGTGCGCGATGAACAGGTACGTGAGGCCGAACTGCTCACGCAGCTCCACGAGCAGGTTGAGCACCTGCGCCTGGATCGACACGTCGAGCGCGCTGATCGGCTCGTCGCACACGATGAACTCGGGCTCCACGGCCAGGGCACGCGCGACACCGATACGCTGGCGCTGCCCGCCGGAGAACTCGTGCGGGTAGCGGTTCGTGAAGCTCGGATTGAGGCCAACCAGGCGGAGGAGCTCGCGCACCCGTTCACCGCGTCCCTTGCCGCTGCCGAGGTGATGCGTCTCGAGCGGCTCCGAGATGATCGAGCCGACCGTCATGCGCGGATTGAGGCTCGAGTACGGGTCCTGGAAGATGATCTGCATGCGGCGCCGCATGCCGCGCAGCTCGCCGCGCGAGATATCGGCCAGCTCCACGCCACCGAACTTGACGCTGCCGCCGGTGGGGTTGCGGAGGCGGATGAGCGCGCGGCCGGTGGTGCTCTTGCCGCAGCCGGACTCGCCGACGAGGCCGAGCGTCTCGCCACGGCGAATCGCGAACGACACGTCATCGACGGCACGGACGCGCCCGACCTCGCGCTGGAAGATACCGGACGTGATCGGGAAGTGGACCTTGAGGTTCTTGACCTCCACCAGGTTCTCGTCGTGGATGCGATCAGTGCCGTCGGTCACTGGATCCAGCCTCCGGGCTCGGTGCCAAAGCAGCGTGCGAGATGCCCCTCTTCGGCGCGCGCCGAGAGCTCCGGCCCCTGCTCGCGGCAGACGTCGCGCGCGTACTGGCAGCGCGGGCTGAAGCGGCACTCCGGACCCGGCTCGATGAGATCCGGCGGCAGCCCCTCGATCGTCCGCAGGCGTGCGCCCTTCACCTCGTCGAGACGCGGCAGCGAGTCGAGCAGGCCCCAGGCATACGGCATCTGCGGACTTTCGAAGATGTCATCCACTTTGCCGGTCTCGACGATCCGGCCCGCATACATGACGTTGATGCGGTTGCACATCCCAGCCGCGATGCCGAGGTCGTGGGTGATGAGGATGACGGCGGTGCCGAACTCCTCGGAGAGGGACCGGATGAGGTCGAGGATCTGCGCCTGGATCGTCACGTCGAGCGCCGTGGTCGGCTCGTCGGCGAGGAGGAGCATCGGGTCGCAGGCGAGCGCGATGGCGATCATCACGCGTTGCCGCATGCCGCCGGAGAACTGGTGAGGATAGTCGCTGAGGCGATCCTTGGCGCGCGGGATGCCGACCTTGCTGAGCAGCTCCGCGGCGCGATCATCGGCGGCGCTTCTCGACAGGCCCATGTGCAGCCGCGCCGACTCCGCGATCTGGTATCCGATGGGGAGCGTCGGGTTGAGGCTCGTCATGGGGTCCTGGAAGATGAAGCCGATCTTCTTGCCGCGCAGCAGCCGCATCTCGTTGCTGGTCAGCTTCAGCAGGTCGACGCCGTCGAAGATGATCTCGCCGCTGGCGATCTTGCCGGGCGGGTTCGGGACGAGCCGCGTCAGCGACAGCGCGGTGACGCTCTTCCCGCAGCCCGACTCGCCGACGATGCCCAGCGTCTCGCCGTAGTCGAGCTCGAAGCTGACGTCGTCCACGGCGTGGACCACGCCCTCACGCGTGTTGAACTGCGTCGAGAGGTTCCGAACCTCGAGGAGCTTGCGAGCGTGGGGCCGATCATCGCGGAGGAGCGTCGCGAGCTTGCGACCCTCTTCGGTCGAGATCTGCACATCCTCCGGCAGCTCCGCGAATTCCGGGTCGCCCGGCGCCCGGCTCTGATCGTCCTTGACGGTCAAGTTACTGCTTCCCCTTGAGCTTCGGATCGAGCGCGTCCCGCAGCCCATCGCCGAGGAACGTGAAGCTGATGAGCGCGATGGCCACGGCGAGCGCCGGGAAGATCACGAGGTGCGGCTCCGAGCGCAGGTACGCCTGCCCCTGCGCAACCAGGCTGCCCCACGACGCGCGAGGCTCCTGCGCCCCGATGCCGATGAACGCCAGGGTCGCCTCGGCGAGGATGGCGCCCGGGATGCCCAGCGTGATCGCCACGATCATCGGCCCGCTGGCATTGGGGAGGAGGTGGCGGGTGATGATCTTGAAGTCCGACACGCCGATCGCCTGGGCCGCCTCGACGAACTCGGTCTCCTTCAGCGAGAGGAGCTGCCCACGGACCAGGCGGGCCATGCCGACCCATGCCGTGAGCCCGATGGCGAAGAAGACGACGAAGAGGCCGTCGAGGGCCCTGCCGACGAACGTCTCACGCAGCGCGACGCTCAGCAGGATGATGAACAGCAGGTCGGGAAACGCGTAGATGATGTCGGTGAAGCGCATCAGCAGCGTGTCGACACGGCCGCCGAACCACGCGGCGGCGGCGCCGACCGGCACGCCGATGAAGATCACCACGACCTGCACCACGAGCGCCACCGTCATGCTGATTCGGGCACCGTCCATGAGCCGGCTCAGGAGGTCACGCCCCAGGTTGTCCGTTCCGAGGAAGTGCCCGGTCACGAACGGCGGAATCGGCTGGCTCGTCGTGTGGCGGTCCGCCGCGAACTGCGCCAGTCCAGCCAAATCCTGGGCACGATAGTCGAATGGGGTGATCATCGGTCCGAAGATCGCGACGAGCAGGAGGAAGCCGACGATGATGCCGCCGAGGACCGCGAGGCGGTTCTTCAGGAGGCGTCGGAAGGCATCGCCCCACAGCGAGGCGCTCTTGCGCGTCGTCGCGGCGGCGGGTGCCTCCAGGGTCTGCGTTCGGTTGGCCATCTCTCGGCGCTCCTAGCTGTACCGGATCCGCGGATCGATGTAGGCGTACAGGACGTCGACCACGAGGTTGAGCGTTGCGATGGCGACCGCATACAGGATCGTCATGGCCATGATCACGCCGTAGTCGCGCTGGGCGATGCTGAGAATGTAGTAGCGACCGATCCCCGGCACGCCGAAGATCGTTTCGACGATGAAGCTGCCGGTGATGAGGAAGGCGAGCGTCGGGCCCAGGATCGTCACCACCGGGATGAGCGCGTTGCGAACCATGTGGATCGCCACGATGGTCCGCTCGCGGAGGCCCTTGCTCTGGGCCGTGCGGACGTAGTCCTTGCGCGTCACCTCGAGCATGCTGGCGCGCGTGTAGCGCGCCACCTGGGCGATGGGGAAGCCGGCCAGCGCGACGGTCGGGAGCACCCACGTGGACGGGTTCGACCACCACTGGGCCGACTGTGACGGGAACAAGCGCAGCGTGACGCTGAAGAAGACGAGCAGCAGGATCGCCAGGACGAAACTCGGCGTCGCGATGCCGATCATGCTGACGAAGGTGGCCAGGTAGTCGGGTAGGCCGTTGTGCCGCAGGGCGGCGATCACTCCCAGCGGGATCCCGACCAGCACGGCCAGGATGAAGGCCATCACCCCGAGCTGAACGGTGACACCGA
>JBBRWZ010000006.1:0-56051 GCA_038248895.1 Candidatus Limnocylindria bacterium
ACCGATGCGTGATGAGCACGAATCAACGGCTGGGGCGACCATCCGCGCGGCTACTGCGTCGCCGCGCGCGCAGTTGTCGAGTCGCGGCAGCACGTGGCGGCGTAGGGATTGCCACACGCGCAGTTGTCGAGTCGCGGCAGCACGTGGCGACATACGGATCGCCACACGCGCAGTTGTCGAGTCGCGGCAGCACGCGGCCTCCCGGGCGCCCCGTGGCGCCCAGGCGCCCAGGCGCCCGAAGCGCCGTCAGGCGCCGTCAGGTCACGCCCCGCCGGAGTATCGGTCTAGCGGGTGGGACGTTCCCGGTCGGACATCTCGAGGATGTCGAGCATCGGCAGGTCGCGCTGATACTCGCTGAACTCGAACTCGGGTCCGCAGCGCAGCGCATCGTACGGGCAGGCATCGGCGCAGATGCCGCAGAAGATGCAGCGCGACACGTCGAGCTGGTACGTCTCGAGGACGCGCGGTCGCGGCATGAGCGCGCCGACCGGGCAAGTCTCCGCGCAGCGGCCGCACGAGACGCACGGCGTCTCGTTGAGCGACACGAAGTCAGCCGTCGTGACGAGCGAGTCGAAGCCCTTGCCGATGAAGTCGTAGCAGCCGGCGCCCACGATGTCCTTGCAGACCTGGGCACAGCGGCCGCAGTCGATGCAGCGCGAGTAGTCGCGCAGGATGAAGCTGTGCGTCTCGTCGCGTCCGTAGCCGTGGTTGACGCCGACGTACGGGTTGTCCTGGATCGAGCGCTCGTCGATCGCCATGTTGAGCGTCGTCTCGTACTCGATCGCTGCCTCGCGGAGATCGCAGTGGCCGATCGCCTCGCAGGTGCACTGCAGGCAGCGCGACGCCTCGCCCATCGCCTGGTCGTGGGTGTAGCCGAACTCGTACTCGCCGAAGTTTCCGATCCGCTCCTCCGCCTCCTTCTTGCCCATGATCGCCCGCGGCTCCTTCACGTCGTCGGTGAAGGGGACGATGGTCAGGAAGCTCGGCTGTGGCTCGGTGACGATGCGCCGCACCTGGGGATCGTCGAGGTCCTGCCCGCGCAGCCAGTAGTCGATGGCATAGCTGGCACGGCGCGCCTCGCCGATCGCCTCGACCACGGTCGCGGCACCGGTGCGGACGTCGCCGGAGGCGAACACCTTCGGCAGGTCGGTGCGGAAGATGTGCTCCTCGCTCTCGAGCGTGCCGCGGCGGCTGATGACGAGCTTGCTGCGGATCTCCTCGGGCTCCGCCTCGACCCACGCCAGGTCCGGTCCCTGGCCGATGGCGCCCAGGACGGTGTCGCAGTCGACGACGAATTCCGTGCCCGGCATCGGCTCGGGGCGGCGGCGACCCTTGTCGTCCGGCTCGCCGAGCTTCATGCGCTGGAACTCGACGCCGGTGACGCGGTTGCGCTTGTCCGTCACGATCCGGGTCGGTGCGGCCTGGAAGATGAGCCGCGCGCCCTCCTCGATCGCCTCGTGCGCCTCGTCCGCGGCCGGCATGTCCTTGAGGTCGCGGCGGTAGACGAGCGTCACCTCGGCGGCGCCCTGGCGGACGCTCGTCCGCGTGCAGTCGATGGCGGTGAAGCCGCCGCCGATGACCACGACGCGCGCTCCCTTCAGCCGTGGCACCTCGACGCCGCGGGTGGAGTTGTAGAGGTTCTCCAGGGCGTTGACCATCCCGTCGGCGTCCTCGCCGGGGATGCCCAGCTCGTTCGAGCGGTAGCACCCGATGCCGATGTACACCGCGTCGTACCCCTGCTCGAGCAGGTCGGCGATGTGGAAGTCGCGCCCGAGCCGCATGTTCGGCTTGAGCGTGGCACCGAGCTCCCAGACGTGGTCGAGCTCGCGGTCCATCCACTGCTTCGGGAGCCGATATTCG
This sequence comes from Candidatus Limnocylindria bacterium, assembly GCA_038248895.1. Taxonomy (GTDB): domain Bacteria; phylum Chloroflexota; class Limnocylindria; order QHBO01; family QHBO01; genus JAICQM01. Next base: position 1,861 of record JBBRWZ010000006.1, read on the forward strand.
GGGATGCCGTAGCGCAGCATGCCGCCCTGCTCCGGCTCGGCCTCGAAGACGTCGCACTGATGCCCGCGCAGCTGGAGGTAGTACGCGGCCGCCATGCCGGCAGGGCCGGCGCCGATCACGGCCACGCGTCGACCGGTGGCCCGCTCCTTCGGCCAGGGGATGGGCGCCGGGGCGTCCACCTCGAGGACGCGGTCCGCGCAGTAGCGGTGCGAGTCGCGGATCGCAATGGCGGTGTCGACCTCTTCGCGCCGGCAATGCGTCTCGCAGGGCGCCGGGCAGACGCGGCCGAGGATGGCGGGGAAGGGTAGCGAGCGCTTCAGGATGCGCGTCGCCTCCTCCCAGTTGCCGAGCGTGTTCTGCTTCAGGTAGCCGGGGATGTCGACGCGGGTGGGGCACTTGAACTGGCACGGCGGCAGGCAGTACGCGTCGTGGTCGCTGAAGATGAGCTCGAGCACCATCCGCCGGTTTTCGATGAGCCGATCCGAGTGGGTGGTGATGACCATCCCCTCCTCGACTGCCGTCCCGCACGAGATGGGAGTGTTCTCCTGGCCCTCGACCTCCACCACGCAGATGCGGCAGGCACCGTAGGCCGCCAGCTTCGGCTCGTAGCACAGCGTCGGCACGTCGATCCCCAGTACGCGGCAGGCCTGGAGGATCGTCTGCCCCTCCTCCGCCTCCACCTGCGTGCCATTGATCGTGACACCGATCGCGCGGGTGCCGGGCACCATGGGCCATAGCGGCGTGTAGTCCTCCACGGACCCATGGCCGCTGCCGTTTCCGTTGCCGTTGGCGTGACCGTTGGTCGTCCCGAATGCCATCGTCGCTATCGTACCGATCGGAGGCGGATCATGCCGACGTGCCGCCGACCGGTGCCACCAGCGGGGCGACATCGAGCGGCGCGCAGGCAGCGGCCAGGCAGACGCCGCGCTCCGCATGGGCGCGGTACTCGTCCTCGAATCGGTCGAGCGTGGTGAGCATCGGCCGCGGCGCCCGCGCCTCGAGGTGGCAGAGGGCGGTATCGCTCATCTTGCGCGACAGGCTGCGCAGCAGCTCGAAATCGTCCGGGCGCGGCGTGGCGGCCAGGATCCGGTCGAGGGTCTCGACCAGTCGCAGCGTACCGATGCGGCACGGCACCGCCTTCCCGCACGCCTCGCGTGCGCTGAAGTCGAGGAAGAAGCGCGCGGTGGCGACCATGCAGGTCGACGCATCGGTGACGAGGACGCTTCCCGAGCCGATGGTCGCGCCCACTGCGTCGAGCGCATCGAAGTCGTACGTGACCTTGTCGAGCGCGCCCGCCTCGACGGCACCACCACCCGGACCGCCCACCACGAGTGCCTTGGTGTCGCCGCTGGCCGCGCCGGCGGCGGTGAGCAGATCGAGGAGCGGCGTACCCAGGGGGATCTCGATCAGCCCCGGCTCTCCGAGCTTGCCGAGCACGGTGACGAGCTTGGTCCCGGGGCTCGACTCGATGCCGACGCTCGAAAAGGCCTCCGCCGAGTGGTTGAGGATCCACGCTGCGTGCGCCAGCGTCTCGCCGTTCTGGACGACGGTGGGACGCTGGCGGAGGCCGCGCTCGGTGGGGTACGGAGGTCGGATGACGGGCATCCCGCGGTCGCCCTCGAGCGCCGCGATCAGGGCCGTCTCCTCGCCGTGGACCAGCGACGTCGAGCCCTCCCAGACCGAGAGCTGCACGCTGAAGTCGGTGCCGAGCACCAGGTAGCCCGCCAGCCGAGCCGCGGTCGCCTCGCTGATGGCGGTCCGCAGCCGCTCCAGGGCCAGCGGACAGTCCCGGCGCACGGCGACGATCGCCTCCGAGGCCCCGGTGGCGAAGGCCGCGATGATGAGCCCCTCCACCACGAGGTGGGGGTTGCCCTCGGCCAGCGCGCGGTCGCCGAGCGCGGTGGGATCGGTGCTCATGAGGTTCGCAACCACGATGCGGCGGTCGCCGGCCGCGGCGCGGGCCGCCCGCCACTTGTCCGCGGTGGGATAGCCGGCGCCGCCGCGGCCCCGCAGGCCGGCACGCGCGATCTCGTCGATGACCGCTTCGGGGCCGAGCTGCTCGACGGCTCGTGTCAGGCCGGCGTAGCCGCCACGCTCGGTGTAGCTGGCGATCGACCGCGGGTCGAGGCGCCCGATCTCGGTGAGGAGGCGCTGCTCGCCACCGGGCAGGATGCGGATCTGGGGTGAGATGCCGCTCCCACCGACCTCGGGCGGCGTCACTGCGTCACTTCGCTGGCGGCGGCACGCCGTTCCGCGACAAGGTGCGCGGCGTGCTCCGCAGCCATTGGTCCGTACACCAGTGTGTCGATCCGGACGGCCGGCGCGATGGCCCCGGCGCCGACATCGGTGGCGGTGGCGAGGCTGAACTGCCCGTCAGCAGTCGTCTCGCCGGGATGGATGCCAAGCTCGCGCTCGAACGCGGCGAGCAGCGCGTCGCCGCCGGCGAAGTGGCAGGCGGCACAGGTGCAGACGGTGACGAGGTGTCCCTCGGCCGGCAGGAGGCGGAAGCCGCCGATCCCCGCCGCGCCGAAGACCTGGGCCCAATGGATGGTCATCCGATCGCTGGCGATGCGGAGCGCGCGCTCCGGCAGGTAGCCGTAGCGCTCCTGGATCGCGCCGAAGACGCCGACCAGCGACTCGGGGCGACCGCCGAAGCCGTCGATGACGTTCGTCACCCAGGCGGCGTCCACCGGCTCGTCCCAGCGCACGTGATTGCGCATCGCGCGCGCCGGCAGCCCGGCGCGCCGGTAGGCGTTCGGATCCCTGCGCTCGTCGTAGATCTCCGGCATCCCGTACCGGATGCGGTTCCCCTGCGAGTCGAAGCCGCTCATGTCGATCGCCTCGACCGGGCACACCTGGGCGCACTGGAAGCAGACCTCGCACTTGTGCTCGCCCAGCGGGTCGTAGATGAGATCGAGCCGGCCGCGCCAGCGGTCGGGGATCGGCGGCCGCTCCTCGGGGTACTGGCGCGTCACCTTGGGCGAGAAGAAGTTGCGCAGCGTCGTCGCCATGCCCTTGGCGATGCCGGAGCCGGGAATTGCCATGTCAGCCGGCCTCCGTCACAGGTTGAGGGCCACGACCGCGATGGCGGTCACGAAGAGGTTGACGAGCGCGAGCGGCAGGAGCACCTTCCACGCCATCCCCATCAGCTGGTCGACGCGGACGCGAGGCAGCGTGGCCCGCATCCAGATGGCGACGAAGATGAAGAAGTAGGTCTTGAGGAAGAACCAGAAGATGCCGTAGATCGTGCCGAGGAAGCCGCCCAGCTCGGCCGGGAAGGGCCACGGCGCCAGCCAGCCGCCGAAGAAGAGGCTGACCATGATGGCGCTCATGATGAAGAGCGCCACGTACTCGGCGAAGAAGAAGAAGCCGAAGCGCATCCCCGAATACTCGGTGAAGGGTCCGGCGACGATCTCCGAGTCCGCCTCGACCATGTCGAACGGGGTGCGGTTGATCTCCGCCAGCGACGCGATGTAGAAGATCCCCCAGCCCACGAACTGCCACAGGACGAGCCAGCCGTGATCGCGCTGCCAGTGGATCAGGTCGGTGAAGTTGAGCGTGCCGGCGAGGACCACGGCACCCACCACCGAGAGCGTGAGCGGGATCTCGTAGCTCACCATCTGCGCGGCGCTGCGGAGGCCGCCCAGGAGCGAGTACTTGTTGTAGCTCGCCCAGCCGGCGACGAGCAGGCCCACCACCGAGAGGCCGATGATGGCGAAGAAGTAGACGATCCCGATATTGAAGTCGGCGGCGATGGCACCGGGCGCGAACGGGATGACGAGCATGCTCATGGCGGCCGCCATGAAGACCATCCACGGCGCGATGGTGAACGTCGCGCGGTCCGCCTTGTCGGGGATCTGGTCCTCCTTGGCGAGCACCTTGAAGCCGTGGATCGTGCTCTGGAAGGCGCCCATCGGTCCGACCCGGTTGGGACCGATGCGCAGGTTCATCGAGGCGATGATCTTGAGCTCCATCTGGATGACGATGAAGGCGGTCGGGATGGTCAGCAGCAGGATCAGGGTCGTCGACAGGATGAAGCGGCCGATGCCCAGCAGCAGGTCGAGGTCCATCTACTTGTCCACCCCGCCCATCACCGGGTCGAGGCTGGCCATGATCGCCATCGTGTCGGCGATGAGGTGGCCCGGCATGAGCGTCGGCATCACCTGCAGGCTGATGAGGCTCGGGTCGCGCATCCGGAACCGATACGGGTTCGGCCCGCCGTCGCTGATGGCGTAGACGCTGTAGAGCCCGCGCGGGCTCTCGATGGCGGCGTAGGCACGCCCCGGCCTGGGCCGGATGATGCCCGGCACCTGGGCCTGCACCGGCCCGTGCGGCATCTTGTCCATGATCTGCTCGATGAGGTGCATCGACTGCTTGAGCTCGTCGATGCGCTGGATGTAGCGGGCGTAGACATCGCCGGCCTGCTGGGTGATGACGTCGAACTCGAGCTCGGCGTACGGCGCGTAGGGGTGCGCCTTGCGCACGTCGAACGGCACGCCGCTGGCGCGCAGGTTCGGCCCCGTCACCCCGAGCTGGATCGCCTGCTCGCGGCTGATGATGCCCATCTTCTGCGTCCGCGCCCTGAAGATCTCGTTCTCAGTGAGGAGCGCCTCGTTGTCGCGGATGCTGCGCAGCTGCTTGCTGTGCCACGTCCCGAGGCGCGAGAGGAACTCGTCATTGACGTCCCAGTTGACGCCGCCGACGCGGAAGAAGTTGAAGAGCATCCGCTGCCCGGAGATGGAGGCCAGCATCTCCACGATCTCGTCGCGGTTGATGAAGCCGTAGAGGATGGGCGTGATGCCGCCCATGTCGAGCGCCAGGAAGCCCATCATGAGGCCGTGGCTGAAGACGCGGTTCAGCTCCACCACCAGCGCGCGGATGTACTGGGCGCGTGGCGGCGCCTCGATCCCGTATAGCTTCTCGAAGGCGAGCGCCGGGGCGTGCTCGTTGTGCATCGAGGAGAGGTAGTCCATGGGATCGACGTAGGTGAGGACCGTGGTGTAGGTCGCGTTCTCGCACAGCTTCTCGATCCCGCGGTGGAGGTAGCCGAGCACCACGTCGAGGTCGGTGACCACCTCCGAGCGGACCTTGAGGAGGAGCCGCATGACGCCGTGCGTCGACGGGTGCTGCGGCCCCATGTTGACGAGCATCTCGCCTTCGTCGACGGTGAACAGCTCGCGCTCGCGCTCGGTCTGCGGCGGCCGGTCCGGGATGCCGACCATCTCGAAGCCCGCGTACTCGGCGCCGGCCGCCGTCGCGACTGCGGGCGCGATCCCGGCCGCGGTGCGCAGGCGTGCCTCCTCGGCGGCGTCGAGGTCGATCGGGTCGGGGATCCGTCCCTCGCGGGGCTCGGTGGCGGTCATCGGGGCCGGCTCCGGCTGGCATCCGTCTGGCCGGCCCCCACGGGTGATGGCTCCGGCTGCTCTCCGGCGGGATCGGCGACGACCGCGCTCGCGTCGGTGGGCGCGCCGGCGTCGGCGAGCGGGTTGAGGGGTCCCAGGGCGGCGAACCGCGTCAGGTCCCACGTCTCGGGGCGCTCGAGCGGGTTCACCCCCGCCGCCGGCGAGTCGGCGGCGTCATCGGGCAGGAGGAAGTCCTTGCGCTGCGGGAACGAGCGGTAGTCGGGTGACATGTAGAGGCGCCGCAGGTCGCGATTGCCCTCGAAGACGATCCCCATCATGTCGAACATCTCGCGCTCGTGGAACCCCGCCCCCGACCACAACTGCGTGATGGTGGGAAGCCGGGGATCGGCGCGGCTGACGGTGGCGCGGACGCGCAGCCACGCCGGATGGCGGTCCGAGTAGAGGTGGTAGACGACCTCGAAGCGCTCGGTGGGGCCATAGTCCACCGCCGCCGCATCGGCGAGCATCCAGAAGTCGAGCTCGGGGTCGTCGCGCAGCGTGCGCAGGGCATCGGCCGCGCCGGCGCCCGGGATGGTGATCTCGACGGTGTCCTCGTCGGTCCAGAGCGTGGGCGCGGCGTCGGCGAAGCGCTCGGTGAGCAGGCGCACCAGCGCGCCCGCGGCGGCCGGTGCGGTCAGCGAACGTCTCCTTCCCAGTTGAGGCGCTGCGGGCCGCGGTCGACGTAGGTCCGCCAGTGGCCGCGACGCTGCTTCACCAGCTCCTGGAGCCTCATCAGTCCGTGAATGAGCGCCTCCGGACGCGGCGGGCAGCCCGGGACATACACGTCCACCGGCATGACGCGGTCGACGCCCTGCACCACGCTGTAGCTGCGCTTGAAGCGGCCGCCGGAGGTGGTGCAGGTGCCCATCGCGACGCACCACTTCGGCTCCGGCATCTGCTCCCACAGCCGGACCAGCGGCCCCGCCATCTTCGTGGTGAGCGTGCCGGCGACGATCAGCACGTCCGCCTGCCGCGGCGAGGCGCGGAACGGGAACATGCCAAAGCGATCCATGTCGTTCACGCTGGTGGCGGTGCTCATCATCTCGATGGCACAGCACGACAGGCCCGAAAGGAGCGGCCAGAGCGAGTTGGCACGGATGAGATCGAGGACGTAGTCCGCCTTGGTGGGGATCACCTCGAGGAGGCCGTGGAAGCCGCCCTGCGGGTGCTCGTCGATGCGGAACGGGGCGAGGAGCGTCTCGTCGGCGGAGGCATCCGGGATGGCGATCGGCGCGGCGGATGGTGTGGCCACCCGCGTCACCTCGGGATCGGTATCGGTCATTGCCATCGCAGGTCTCCCTTCCGCCAGGCGTAGAGCTCGCCGAACATGAGGATCCCCAGGAAGATGCCCAGGATCACGATGCCGGAGACGCTGACCTGGCGCACGACCACCGCCCAGAGGTAGACGAAGATGATCTCCACGTCGAACGCCACGAAGAGGAGCGCGTAGAGGTAGAACGCGAGCCCGAAGCGGCTCCACGTGTCACCGATGGTGTCGATGCCGCACTCGTACGGCAACCCCTTCTGCGGGCGCCTCCGCCGGTGGGAGAGCACCCAGGCCGCCAGGATGGTGCCGAAGACGAAGAGCGAGGCGGCGAAGGCGAAGCCGATGACGTAGATCAGCCCGGTCTGGTCCATCTCCACTTCCTGTGGGCGAGGTCGCTGGTACACCGATGCACGTGGGCACCGGATGAATGTCGAACGGTATGAGGCCAGTCTAGCAGGGCGTTCCGGCCGCTTCCGCGGGCACGCCCGACCTGCCGGGTCAGCGGCCGAGCCAGGCGGCGCCCACCAGGATGCGGAGTCCGTCGCTCACCAGCGCGTGACCACCGAGCAGCACCGGGACCGATGCCTCGGCAGCCGATCGCGCCAGCTCCGCCAACCAGGGCGTGCCGACCCGGGCGTGGTCGCCGAAGTCGGCGGCAAATCGCTCCTCCGGCGCCGGCCAGCTGGCCGCGTCGGCGCTCCCCGCCAGGGCAGCCATGAGGACGCGCGTGTCGAGCACCACGGCGTCGCCGAGGCGGCACAGCTCGTCGATGAGCTCGGCCGGCGACGTGCGCTGCAGCAAGGCCGCGAGCACGGAGCGCGGCACGCCGGTGCCCTGGGCGGATCGCATCCCGCGCTCCTCGACGAAGGCGCGCACCCGGCACGCAGTCTCGGTCTCGAGGAAGGCGAGCGTCGCGGCCGGCAGCCGTCCGGCCACCACCAGCTCGGCGGATCGGTCGCGCACCACGGCGCCGAGCTCCTCGATGCGTGGCACCTCCAGCGCACGTCCGCCGGGGAGCTGCGCCATCGACAGGAAGCGGCCCACGGCCTCGCTCGGACGCCGTGCATCCGGCAGCGTCGCAGCCACGCGCCGCAGGGCGAGGTCGAGCGGAGTGTCGACGTCGAAACGGGACCAGGGAGCCGCCCCGAGGTCGCGGACGGTGAAGCCGGCCGCCTCGAGCGCACGCGCCGCGGCGTTGTCGGTCGGGCAGTCGTCGAGCGCGACGAGCGCGGCCTCGAGGTCGCCGGCCACCACGAAGGCATCGGCGCTCCATCGGTTGTTGGCGACCACCTCGCCGGCGATCGGCGAGAGCAGCGCGTCGAGCGCGCCGTCGGCGAGGAGGGCCAACGAGCCCGCGCCCGCATAGCCGATGGCGTCGACTGGGCCTGCGGCTGCGCCGAGCGCCTCGCGCGCGGCGGCTCCATACCAGCGGCCCCAGTGGAACGCGCCGCCATCCGGAGGTCGGTCGGGGATGAGCGGCGCCACGGCGGCGCCCTGGGCACCAAGTCGTTCGGCCAGCTCGCCGGCGAGGAGCCGCTGCCCGGTGGCCGCCACCGCGACGTACGACCCGAACGGGGCCTCAGCGGCGGCGCGCGACGCGTCGACGACGAGCAGCAGCGGCGCCGGCCGCTCAGCCATGCGCGGCGGCGAGCCGGTGGAGCTGCTCGAGGTGCATCAGGTCGTGGATGCCGACAAACGAGAGCCAGTCGCCGTGGCGCAAATGTCCGACGAGCGGGTGCGCCATGCGGCAGCGGGCCGTCTCGTGCCCCTCGATCGTCGCGGCGGAGCGGGCCATCGAGCGGCGGCTCTTGTCGAGCAGCGTCCGCAGCTCGTCCCGCGTCGCCTGGGGGGAGCCGGGGATCGAGGGCGTGACGCGCGGCTCGTCGCCATGCCAGGTGCCGCTGACGTCCTGCGCCGCCCAGGCAACGAGAAAGCGCCGCGCGGCGGTGGTGTGCGCGAACGCCTGGGCCACGTTCCAGTCCTCCTCGCCGCCCGGCGCGCGCAGTGCCGCCGCGGGCAGCTCTTCGAGGACGGCGGCCAGCTCGTCGGCGACGGCTTCCTGCTGGGCGAGGATGCGCGGCGCATCGCCGTGGTGCACGCGGGGGCGAAGCTCGCGGCGCAGGGCGAGGAGGCCGTCCCGGCTCCAGTCGAAGACCCGCCAGCAGGCGACGACATCGGGGGCGGCCTGCGCGAGGCGCGCCCGGCAATCGGTCCAGGCGTCGGCCATCTGGTCCTTCTCGGTCGCGCTGGCGCCTACAGGCGCTCGAAGCGCTCGACCGGCACCACGAAGACGGTGGCGCCGCCGACCTCCACCTCGACCGGGTAGGGCATGTAGAACTCGCCCGGCTCCATGATGGGTGGCATCGGGTTCACGAACTGCTTCCGGCTGTGGCAGTTGGCGCCGATGATCGCGAGCACATCGTCGACCTGCGCCTCCTCGACGCCGACCAGGATCGTGGCGTTGCCCTGCTTGAGAAAGCCGCCGGAGCTGTGGAGGCGCGTCGCACGGTACTCGCGCTCGAGGAGGGCATCCACGAGGGTGGCGGCATCCTCGTTGTGCACGATCGCGGTGACGAGCTTCATGACCGGGGCGGCTCCTTGCTCAGCTCCTGACGGCGCGCCGCGGGCTACGGGCACCTGGCTCAATTATCGCGCACCGCGGCGCCGCGGCACAGGGGGCACTGCGACGTGCCGTGGCGGGTACGAGAAGTCTCGGCGCTCGCCCGGGCGCTGATGGGTCACCGGAATCGCGCGGGAGCGTCTGCCCGAGGGCGCTTTCAGTGATGTGCCATTCACCAGTGAGTGTGACCGGCGCGCCACGCTCGAGCTCACGCTCGCCGGGCGCTGATGGATCGTCGGAACGGAGCGCCGCCGCCGAATCCGGCGCGGAATCGGTGATGGATCGCCGCGCGAAACTCCCGCGCCGCTACGTAGCGGTCCGCTCGAGCAGCGGCTCCACGAAGCGCTGTACGGCGATGTCAGTGGCAGCCACCGAGCCGGAGCCGTCGACGGCGCGGATCCGCTCCGGCTCCGCCGCCGCCAGGTCGCGATACGCCGCCCGGACCCGTTCGAAGAAGGCCAGCTCCTCGGTGTCCTCGAAGCGGTTCCACTCGCCGCGGCGTCGGGTTCGTTCCAGGCCGACCTCCACCGGTACGTCCACGAGGATCGTGAGATCCGGGACGAGGCCGCCGGTCGCGAACGCCTGGAGACGCCGCATATCGCCGGCATCGTTGCCGTAGGCGGCGCCCTGGTAGGCGAGCGACGAATCGGTGTAGCGGGCGCAGACCACCCACTCGCCCGCCTCCAGCGCCGGGCGAATGCGCCGTGCCACATGCTGCGCGCGGCCCGCCGCGAAGAGGAGCGCGTCGGCGCGCGGATCGAGGTCGTCGGAGACGTCGCGAAGGTGCAGGACGAGGCGCCGGACCTCGTCACCCAGGGGCGTGCCGCCCGGCTCACGCGTCAGGAGCGTCGGGATGGCCCGCATGCGGAGCCATTCGGCGAGGTGGCGGGCGGCGGTCGTCTTGCCGCTGCCGTCCGGTCCCTCGACGGTGATGAAGCGCCCGTGCAGGGCACCGCGCGCGGCATCGTCTGCGTCCCTCACCGCCACGCGCGGCCGTCGTCGGGGAGGAGCTCGACGCGGCGGTTCGGCTCGCTGCCACGCGATCGGCTCATGAGGCTGTTGCGCTCCGCCATCTGGTGCTGCAGGCGTCGCACGTAGGCGTTCTGCGGCGTCAGCTCCATGGGCCTGCCCGACGCGGACACGAGACCGATCGCCTGGGCGGTTTCGCGCAGCGCCGACTCGGACGGGTCCGCCTCGAGGTCGAACAGCGAGGCGAGCATGTTCTGCATCTGGAGCATCGTGTTCGTCTTGAGGACGTAGATCGGCACGCCGTGGCTTTCCGCGTCGCGCAGCGCGCCGGGCTTGCGCCGGTAGTAATTGCGCAGCGTCACGACCGCGTCCGCCTCCTCGAGGTCCCGTGCCACGGTGACCGGGACGGCGAGCTCGCGCACCGCCTGCTCGAGCCGCTTGCGGCTGACGCCGAACGGGAAGACCGCCATGGGCCGATGCGCGCCCGACTGCGCCGATGCCGGGCGGGTGGCGCCCACGGACCGGCCGATGCCCGCTGCCTCGACGTCGGCATCCGCCTCCGCGAGCGCCTGCTCCAGCTGTCGCCGCGGATCCGATTCCGGCGCGGCCACGTAGCGCTCCTCACTGCCGCCGCGGTCCGAGCTCGAGATGCGTTCGCCGGGGAGCGGCCGCAGCGCCCGCCCACCGCCGGCGCGTCCCGGCAGCGGGCGCAGTGACCCGCCCCCACCGGTCGCGAAGCGGCCGCTCTGCGGAGTGGTCGACGACCGTGAGAAGTGGCCGAATCCGCCGGTCGGCTCGATCGGCGCGAAGGCGGGGCTGTCGGCGCCCGCGTCGCTGATGCGGTAGTCGTACTTCGTCATCGCCTTCAGCTCGCCGCCGGCGTCGCGGAAGCGCGACTCGGGCGGGACCATGTGGCCGCGCAAAATGGCGTCGACGGTCTCCGACACGTTGCGGTGGACGATGACGTTGTCGCGCTCGACGATCTCGACGAGAACGTCGAAGGTCGGCGGCGCCTTGCGCTCGAGGACCGTCTTCTGCGTCCCGCGCCGCCGCGCCTCCTCGTCGCCGAGCGTCACCGGCTGGATCCCGCCGACGAGGTCGGAGAGCGTCGGGTTGAGCATCAGGTTGTCGAGGGTGTTGCCATGGGCCGTCCCGACAAGCTGCACCCCGCGCTCGGCGATGGTGCGGGCTGCAACGGCCTCCAGCTCGGTCCCGATCTCGTCGATGACGATGACCTCGGGCATGTGGTTCTCGACCGCCTCGATCATCACCGCGTGCTGCTCGGTGGGCGTCCGCACCTGCATCCGACGCGCGTTGCCGATGCCGGGGTGCGGGATGTCGCCGTCGCCCGCGATCTCGTTGCTCGTGTCGACGATGATCACCCGCTTGCCGAGATCGTCGGCGAGGACGCGTGCCACCTCGCGCAGCATCGTGGTCTTGCCCACGCCGGGACGGCCGAGGAGCAGGATCGACTGCCCCGAGTCGATGATGTCACGCACGATGTCGATGGTGCCGTAGACGGCGCGGCCGATGCGGCAGGTGAGGCCGACGACCTTGCCGGCGCGATTGCGGATGGCGCTGATGCGGTGCAGCGTCCGCTCGATGCCGGCGCGGTTGTCGTCGCCGAACGCGCCGATGTGGTCGACGACGTGCGCGATATCGGACTCGGTGATCTCCCGATCGAGAAGACCCTCTTCGCCGGTCGTGAAGCGCGCCTCCGGCCGCCGGCCGAGGTCCATCACCACCTCGAGGAGATCGGTCCGGTTGGTGACGTTGCGCAGCCGGTCACAGATCTCCGGTGGCAGGGCTTCCATCAGGGCATCGAGGTCGTCCGTTGTCCCGCGGCGTGTCATGCGTTCGTGTCGCTCCGCCTCTGCTGCTCGGGCGCTCAGTGGACCACCGGCACCATCGCCGGCTGGCGGACCTGCTCCCGCACCTCGCGGACGAGGAGCGTGACGCGCCCGATCGGCTCGAAGCCGGCCGACGTGGCGGCGCGCAGGCCTGCCGACTCATATGTTCGCACCGGGGCGAGGATGCCCGCAGCGGCTGCCTCACGCGCCGGTCCGGCGAGCACGGCTCGCAGGAACGATGCCCCGTCGACGCCGTCGCGCACCAGCACGCGCAGGTAGTGCGGCCCCTCGCGACACGCGCCGTGCTGCGCCAGGGCGCCGGTGCGCTGCTCACCGGCCAGGAGCCACGCGGTGGACGAGCCGAAGTGGAGCAGGGGGTTGAGGCTGCTGCGCGGCACCACTGCCTGGCCCACATCCTCCCAGTCGGCCGCATGGTAGTCCTCGACCCGCGCGATCGCCGGCGGGGTGGCGTGCGTCCACAGGTCGAAGAGATGCCAGGCGTCCGGCGAACCGGCGGCACGCACGTCGGGCTCGTCCATGTCTGCGGCTCGAGCGCCTCGTCGGCGCCGGATGCGCCCGTCGACGAGGGTGCGCAGCCACGAGCCGGGACCGTGCATCGCCTCCGGCGGCCGGTAGAGGATCTCCTCCTGCGTGTAGGCCATGAAGCCGCACTGACCGAACAGCTCGAGGTTCTCCCGGACGTCGGCGCAGGCGACATGAAAGCGGGTCACACCCTCCCGACCGCCCTCCTCGACGAGCGCGGTGAGCAGGTGCCAGCGCACCTCGGCCGCCAGCGGCCCATCCTCGGCGTCGAGCTCGATGATCACCCAGTCGGACCGATGCGGCTCGCTGATCGCGCGGGCACTCCCCACCAGCTGCCCGTCGATCTCCGCCACGAGATGCACCGATGGCGAGCGCAGCGGGAGCCACGACGGGATGAGCGTCGAGAGGCTGATGCGAGGCCGCGTCGCGTCGGCGGCGGGGACGCCGAGGCTGCGCCGATGCGCGTCCGCCGCGGCGTGAACGCGGCGGGATAACTCGCCGAGCGACTGCCGGTCGGTGAGGCGCGCGGCACGGATGGCGCCGCCGTCGGTCATCGGCCCACCCGGGCGTCGCGCGCGAACCGAGCGGCGAGGTCGCGCAGCAGCGCGTGGACGCGGCGATCATCCGTCAGCTCCGGATGGAAGGCGGTCGCCAGAATCCGTCCCTGGCGGACGGCCACCGGCCGGCCATCGGGGTCGCGCGCCAGCACCTCGACCTCCGGGCCCACCTCGGTGACCTGCGGCGCGCGAATGAAGATTCCGTGCAGTGGCGGATCACCGAGGCTGCCAGCGTCGAGGTCGGCTTCGAAGCTGTCCAGCTGCCGGCCGTATCCGTTGCGTCGCACCTCGATGTCGAGCAGACCGAAGAGCGGCGCGTCACCGTCCGCGATGCGGTTGGCGAGCAGGATCATGCCGGCACAGGTGCCGAGCAGCGGCGCGCCGCCCCGTGCGAGCGCGGCGATCGGCTCGCGAAGCCCGTAGGCATCGAGCAGGTGGCGCATGGTGGTCGACTCACCACCGGGCAGGATGAGCGCGTCGATGTCGACGAGGTCGCGCGGCAGGCGCACCGCGACCGCTTCCGCGCCGACGGCGCGAATCGCGTCGACGTGCGGCTGCACGGCACCCTGCAGGGCCAGCACCCCGATGCGGGGCGCGCGATCCCCCACGGCTTCGCTGCTCATCTCCCGCCCTCGCCTACCAGCCGCGAACGGCGAGCCGCTCCTCCGGAGCCATGGCGCTCGTCGACGTGCCGCGCATCGGCTCACCGAGTCCGGCGCTCACCTCGGCCAGGATGTCGGGGTTGTCGTAGTGCGTCGCCGCCTTGACGATCGCCTGCGCGTAGCGCTCAGGATGCTCGCTCTTGAAGATCCCGCTGCCGACGAAGACGGCCTCCGCACCGAGCTGCCGCATCAGGCTCGCGTCGGCCGGCGTCGCGACCCCCCCGGCGGAGAAGTTCGGCACCGGCAGCGCTCCGAGCTCGGCGGTCTGCTTCACCACGTCGTATGGGGCACGGAGCTCCTTGGCGGCCGCGAACAGCTCGTCCTCGCGCATGCTCTGCAGCTGGCGGATGCCCTTCTGGACGGCGCGCATGTGGCGGACCGCCTCCACGATGTCGCCGGTCCCCGCCTCCCCCTTCGTGCGGATCATGGCGGCACCTTCACCGATGCGGCGCAGCGCCTCACCGAGGTCGCGGCAGCCGCAGACGAACGGCACGCGGAAGAGGTGCTTGTCGATGTGGTGCTCCTCGTCGGCCGGGGTGAGGACCTCGGACTCGTCGATGAAATCCACCTCGAGCGACTCGAGGATCTGCGCCTCGGCGAAATGACCGATGCGGCACTTCGCCATGACCGGGATGCTGACCGCGGCCTTGATCTCGTTGATGAGCTGTGGGTCGCTCATGCGCGCCACTCCGCCGAACTTGCGGATGTCGGACGGGACGCGCTCGAGCGCCATCACCGCCACGGCACCCGCCTCCTCGGCGACCTTCGCCTGGTCGGCGGTGACGACGTCCATGATCACGCCGCCGGCGAGCATCCGCGCGAGGCCGACTTTCGTCGTCCAGGTGCTCCGTTCGATGGTCGTCATTCTCGGGTTCCTTGCAACGATTGCGCTGGACGCCCACCAATGGACGTCCACGGCCCGCCATTCTACTCGTCCGCTGGGCGCCCTCCCAGGGAGGCGGCTCGCCGTGGCGGCGCGGCGCGGTGGGTCCGCTAGAATCCGCGTCGAGGCGAGCGTCGTGATCAATGCACCCGTGCTGGTCCTGAACCAGAACTATGAACCGCTCAACGTCTGCGACATCAGGCGCGCATTTCGGCTGCTCGGATCGGCAAAGGCGGAACTGCTCGAGCGCAACCACCAGCTCATCCACACCCCGACGCTCGTCATCGCCGCCCCATCGGTGATCCGCCTCAGCTACCACGTCAAGCGGCCCCGTCCACGCGTCAAGCTCACGCGACGCGAGGTCTTCGCGCGCGACCGTCACACCTGCCAGTACTGCGGTGTCACCGCGCGCGACCTCACCATCGACCACGTCGTGCCGAAGCACCGTGGTGGACGTCACGAGTGGGAGAACCTCGTCGCCGCGTGCCGCAGCTGCAACCACCGCAAGGGCGCCAAGACGGTGATGGAGGCACGCATGGCGCTGCTGCGCGAGCCGCGGGTGCCGCGGGCAGACGCGCGGTACCTCTTCGGCTCCTACCTCGCCGATGACCAGAACGACGCCTGGCGCACCTACCTCTTCCTCGGTGCCGAGCCGGCGGTGAGCGCCAGCTGAGCGCGACGAACACCCCAGCGTCGTCCTTCCGTCTGCCGCGGCGCCTGCCGCCTGCCGTCGCCGCGGTCCTGGCGACCCTCGGCGACGCGGGACATGACGCCGTGCTCGTCGGGGGAGCGGTGCGGGACCTGGTCGCGGATCGTCAGCCAGTCGACTGGGACGTCGCCACCGACGCGCGGCCGGAGGCGGTCGTCGAGCGCTTCCCCGGCAGCGCCTGGCACAACCGGTTCGGCACCGTGACCGTCACCGTCGCGGGCGCCCCGGTCGAGATCACCAGCTACCGCCGCGAAGATGGGTACGCCGACCGACGGCGGCCCGACCGGGTCGCCTTCGGCGCCGCGCTCGTCGAGGACCTCGGCCGCCGCGACTTCACGATCAATGCCATGGCGTGGCGGCCGTCCGACCTCGGTGTTGGCGACGGCGCGCTGGTGGATCCGTTCGGTGGCCGCTCGGACCTGGCCGCGGGGATCCTGCGTGCCGTGGGTGACCCGGACCGCCGCTTCAGCGAGGATGCGCTGCGGCTCGTGCGCGCGGTGCGCTTCGCCTCACGCTTCGCGCTGCGGATCGACCTCACCACCGAACGGGCGATCCGACGCCATGCCGAATTAGCCGCCGGCGTCTCCGGTGAGCGCGTGCGCGACGAGCTGCGCCGCCTCCTCGCCGATCCGGATGCGCCGCCGAGCGCGGCATTCGGCCTCATGGAGCGCCTCGGGCTGCTCGAAGTGCTGCTGCCCGAGCTGGCGTCCCTGCGCGGGGTTCCGCAGGGCAAGCGGCTCCCTGGCGACGCGTTGGACCACTCGCTGCGCACCGTCGACCTGCTGCCGGCCGACGATCCGGAGCTGCGCCTGGCGGGCCTGCTCCACGACCTCGGCAAGGCGACGACCCTGGAGGACGGCCACTTCATCGGTCACGAGCAGGTGGGGGCCGAACTGGCGGGCGCCATCGCCGATCGGCTGCGGCTCCCCACCACGGCCGCGCACCGCATCACACGCCTGGTGCGGCACCACATGGTTGCGGATCGGCCGGATTGGACCGATGCCGCCGTGCGGCGTTTCGTGCGACGCGTCGGCCGCGATCTCGTGGAGGACCTGCTGCGTCTCCGCCTCGCCGACGAGATCGCGTCGGGGTCGGATGACCGCGCCGAGGACCGCGCGGCGGCCCTGCGCGGCCGCATTGCGGCGGCCGTCGACGGTGCCCCGCTCGAGACACGGCAGCTGGCGGTCGATGGCCACGCACTCATAGGCGCGCTCGACCTGCCGCCCTCGCCACGCATCGGCGCTCTGCTGGACCGGCTCCTCGAGGCCACGCTCGAAGATCCGTCGCTGAACACGCGATCGTCGCTGCTCGACCTCGCGCGGCGGCTCGCGGCGGAGCCCAGCGATCGCGGCTGACTCCCCGGTGCGCGCGCGCACCATCGTCGTGCGCCGGCGACAGATGAGCCGGGTCGGGGCGGCCGAGAGGCGCTGCTACAATTCGCGGTCCGAAGGCAGGGACGGAGGACCCACATCGACCGATGACGACCGCGCGTCGAGCAGCGCGCCTTGAGCACCGGCTCACGAGCGCGAACGCCACCAGCAGGGACCTCGATGCGGCCGTCGCCATGGCCATCGACTGTGACCTCGCCGCGCTGACGGTCACGCCGTGGCTCGTCAAGGCGGCGAAGCGCGGCCTCGGCCGCTCGCGCATCCGCCTCGGCACCGTCGTCGGCTATCCGCACGGCGGCCAGCTCCTGGCGGTGAAGGCGTTCGAGGCCAGCAAGGCGCTCGAGCAGGGCGCCAACCAGATCGACTTCGTGCTGAACGCCGGCGCGCTCCTCTCCGGAAATGACGACGTCGTCCTCAACGACATGCTCGCGGTGATCGACATGGTCCACTCGGCGCTCGGCGTGGCCGGCGTCATCGTGGAGGCGGTGACGATGCCGGCGGACCAGTTGCGTCGCGCATGCCGCATCGCCGAGCGCGCCGGCGCGGACTATGTCGTGACCGGCCCCGGGACGGGGACGGCGCGCGCCACCATCGAGCGTGTCTCGATCCTGCGCGACAGCGTCTGGCCGCGGGTCCAGGTCAAGGCCGCCGGCCGGCTGCGGACCGTCGACCAGCTGCGTGACGCGGCCGAGGCGGGAGCGACGATGATCGCGACGCGCCTCACAGTCGAGCTGGCGCGCACCGCCGCCGACATCCTCCGGCATGCGGCCGCCGCCGCATCGTGAGGATCCTCGTCGTCGGGGGCGCGGGGTACGTCGGCTCGACCACGGTCGAGCGGCTCGTCGAGCTCGGGCACGAGGTGACCGTCTACGACGACCTCTCGAGCGGCCATCGCGGCTCGGTGGTCGACGAGGCGCGCCTCGAGCTGGGCGACATCGGTGACCAGGTCAATCTCGAGCGCGTCATGCGCGAGGCTCGCGTGGAGGCCGTGCTGCACTGTGCCGCGAAGTCGCTCGTCGGCGAGAGCATGCGAGAGCCGGGGCTCTACTACCGCAACAACGTCGCCGGCGGCGTCGCCCTGCTGGAGGCGATGCGCGAGACCGGCGTGACCCGGATCGTCTTCAGCTCCACCGCCGCGGTCTACGGTGAGCCGCGCCGCGTGCCAATTGCGGAGGCGGACCGCACCGAGCCGATCAATCCCTACGGAGCGACGAAGCTCGCCTTCGAGGGCGCCATGCGCTGGTTCTGCGCCGCTCACGACTTCCGTGCCATCAGCCTCCGCTATTTCAACGTCGCGGGGGCGACGCAGCGCAACGGCGAGGCGCACGATCCCGAGACGCACCTGATTCCGCTCGTGCTGCGGGTCGCGGCCGGTGAGGCGACGCACGTCCAGATCTTCGGCCAGGACTACCCCACGCCCGACGGCACCTGTATTCGCGACTACCTCCACGTCGCCGACATGGCCGAGGCCCACCTGCTCGCTCTCGAGGCGACCGGCGAGGGCGAGGCGTCGCTCGAGGTCTACAACCTCGGTTCGGCCGCGGGCTTCAGCGTGCGAGAGGTGGTCGAGGCGGTGCGACGGGTGACCGGGCGAGCCGTGCCGACCCGGGCCGTGAAGCGCCGCATGGGCGACCCGCCGGTGCTGGTCGCCTCGTCGCGCCGTGCCCGCCGGGAGCTCGGCTGGCAGCCGAAGCACAGCAAGCTGGAGGAGATGGTCGCCGACGCCTGGGCGTGGAAGCTCGCACATCCGTACGGGTATGCGGTCGCCACGAGCGACGGTGCCGGGCCGCTGCCGGAGGCAGGCGCGGTCGCCGCCGGAGCCTCCGCCTGACCGAACCCCTCGGCCACGCGTTCAGGTGCGCGGTTGTCGAGCCGAGCGTCGCCGCACCGCCTGGCAAGCCACCGGTCGCTTGCCGTCGCGACTCGACAACTGCGCGCGTGGCAATCCGTATGTCGCCACGTGCTGCCGCGACTCGACAACTGCGCGCGCGGCGACGCAGTAGCTGCGCGGATGGTCGCCCCAGCCGTTGATTCGTGCTCATCACGCATCGGTTGCGGAGCCCGTGGCCGGCCAACGCGCGTTCAGGCGCGCGGTTGACGAATCGCCGGTCGCCGGGCCATCGCGCCTGGGCGGGCGGCGGCTTGGGGCCAACGGCACGGCCGCGGCCCGGGGCACTGGTAGCTGGGTGCAACCGCCGGAGGCCTGCACCCCAGCACGGTGACCCACACCATGCCAACAGCTGCCCAGACGCCCCGTTTGGCATGCGCCAGCCTGCAACCCGGCGCCGCACCGCCCGGTCGGTCACGGGGCGACACCATGCCGACCCGGCGCCCACCTCGGCGCCTCAACGTCCGGTCGGTCACGGGGCGACACCACGCCGCACCGCCCGCTCGGCAACCGACACCACGCCGCACCGCCCGGTCGGCAACCGATACCCGGCGCCCGCCTGGGCTAGCATCGGTCCCGTGCCGACCTTAGACGACCGTGAGATCGATGCGGTCCTGGTCGACGCGGGCGGCGTCCTGGTCGACCCGAACTGGGAGCTGATCTGCGACCTGCTCGCCGCCGAGGGGGTCGACGTCCCGGCCGCCGAGCTGCGGGCCGCCGAGCCATCCGCCAAGCGCGAGCTCGACGACGCCACCGTCATCGCCCGCACCAGCGAGACGGACCGCACCGATTCCTACCTCGCCCGCGTCCTGCGCCACGCCGGCCGGCGCGCCGAAGGGGCCGACATCGAGGCGGCGAGTGCCGCGATGTCCGAGCTGCATCACCGGGTGGGGGTCTGGGAGGTCGTCCCGAGCGGCGCCGTGGGGGCGCTCGACCGGCTGCGGGCCGCCGGCCTGCGCCTGGCGCTCGCCTCGAACGCGGACGCGCTGCTGCGGGGCAAGCTCGCCGAGCTCGGCATCGCGCACCGATTCGACAACCTTGGCATCAGTGCCGAGCTCGGTGTGGAGAAGCCGGATCCACGCTTCTTCACCACGATCCTCGATGCGCTCGGCGTCCCGCCGCAGCGGGCGCTCCACGTGGGCGATCTGTACGAGATCGACGTCGTCGGGGCACGGGCCGCCGGGCTGCACGCCATCCTCGTCGACGTCGCCGACCTGTCGGCCGGACGGGACGTGCCCCGGATCCACGGCCTCCACGAGCTGCCGGCGCTGCTCGGGATCTGATCCGTAGGAATACAACATGGCGGACCCGGCGCGCCCGCTACGCTAGAATCGAGCGTGCGTCCCCGGACCTCGGGAACGCAACGAGCGCTCGAACCACCTGTTGCAACGGGAGCCTCCGGCCCTGGATATCTCTGGCGTCCTCTTCGTCGTGCTCGCCATCGGCGTGCTCGGAGGCGGACTCGCCGTCGTCACGCTGCGCAACATCATCCACAGCGCCGTGGCCATGATGGTCTGCTTCGGTTCGCTGGCGGGCATGTACGCCCTGCTCGGCGCGCCCATCGTGGCTGCCGCCCAGGTGCTCATCTACCTCGGCGCCATCAGCGTCCTGATCCTGTTCGCGATCATGCTCACCCAGGCCGGCGACGCGAACCTGCCCGCGCCATTTCACCGCCAGGGACCGGTGGCGGCGGTCGTGGCGCTCGTCATCGCCGGGCTCGTCGGCTGGGCGGCGCTCGCCACAGACTGGGGGCTCGGGGCGCAGGCGGTCGGCGTTGCCCTCGAGGCGCTGGCCACGACACTCTTCGATCGCTACTCGCTGCCGTTCGAGATCATCTCGCTGCTCCTGCTGGCCGCCATCATCGGTGCGATCTACCTCGCGCGGCGGCCCGAGGAAGACGAGCGGGCCGGCTGATGGGAATCGGTGCCTACCTCGTCGTCTCGACGCTCCTCTTCGCCATCGGTGCATTCGGGTTCCTGGCGCGCCGCAACGCGATCCTCATGCTCATCTCCATCGAGCTGATGCTGAACGCGGTGAACCTCAGCCTCGTCGCGTTCAACGCCTACCAGCCGGGTGGGTCGCTCAACGGCGCCGTCTTCAGCCTCATGATCATGGCCATCGCCGCGGCCGAGGCAACCGTGGGCCTGGCGCTCGTCATCGCCATCATCCGCACCCGTCAGACTCCCGAAGTCGACGAGTACGACGACCTGAAGGGATGACAGACCGATGAGCATCGAGCTCCTGGTCGCGCTCATCCCCGCGCTGCCGCTTGCCGGGTTCCTGGCCGCGTACCTGTTGGGTGCCCGTCTCGACCACGTCCCGTCACACGGGCGCGGCGAGGGCCACGCCGACCACGGGACCGATGACCACGCCGCGTCGCACGACACGCATGCGGTGGACGACAGCGCGTTCCGGGCCGTCCCGAGCGAGGAGGAGCAGCGCGCCACCTCGCCGCACGCCGGCCATGCCGACGACCTCGCCAACGCGGAGGGCGCCGATGGCGTGATCCCGGCCGACATGGCCGATGGCCTCGGGCAGGCGGGGCACGTCGCGCCGGGCGCGGCGCAGCCGCGCTATCGGTCCTGGCTCATCCCGACCGCGCTGGTGACGCTCGCCTGGATCTTCAGCATGGTCGTGTTCGTGAACGTCATCTTCGGCAGCCACGAGTACCACGTCAGCATCTACGAGTGGATCGCGTCGGGCGCTTTCCGGATCGAGATCGCCTTCTTCGTCGACGGGCTCACGGCGATGCTGCTGCTGGTGGTGAGCACGGTCGGCCTGCTCGTCCACGTCTACAGCATCGGCTACATGAACGGCGACCGCGGCTTCTGGCGCTTCTTCGCCTACCTCAACCTGTTCATGTTCAGCATGCTGCTGCTCATCCTGGGCGACAACTACCTGATGCTCTACGTCGGGTGGGAGGCGGTCGGCCTGTGCAGCTATGCCCTCATCGGCTTCTGGTACAAGAAGCCCTCGGCGGCGGGCGCCGCCAAGAAGGCGTTCATCGTCAACCGCGTCGGCGACTTCGGCTTCGGGCTCGGCGTGATGATGATCTGGACGCTGCTCGGCACCCTCTCGTTCGACGGCGTCTTCGAGGGCATCGGCGGCCTCCCGGAGTGGCAGGTGACGATCATCGCGCTGCTCCTCTTTGCCGGCGCCGTCGGCAAGAGCGCGCAGTTCCCGCTCCACGTCTGGCTGCCGGATGCGATGGAGGGCCCCACCCCGGTGAGCGCCCTCATCCACGCCGCAACCATGGTCAACGCCGGTGTCTACCTGATCGCGCGCAGCAACCCGATCTTCGCGGACGCCCCGATCGCGATGTGGGTGGTCGCCAGCATCGGTGCCTTCACCGCGATCTTTGCGGCCGCCATCGCCCTGACCCAGAACGACATCAAGAAGGTCCTCGCCTATTCGACGGTGAGCCAGCTGGCCTACATGTTCCTGGGCCTGGGGATCGGTGCCTGGGTGGCGGCCATCTTCCACCTCGTCAGCCACGGCTTCTTCAAGGGCCTGCTCTTCATGGGATCCGGGTCCGTCATCCACGGTGCCGGCGGCGAGCAGGACATGCGCTTCATGGGCGGCCTGCGCACGAAGATGCGGACGACGTACTGGACGATGGTGATCGGCTCGCTCGCCCTGGCCGGCATTCCGATCTTCGCCGGGTTCTTCAGCAAGGACGAGATCCTGGGCGAGGCGTTCAACCGCGGCTACTACATCTTCTACCTCGTCGGGATCGTCGTCGCCGGGATGACCGCCTTCTACACGTTCCGCATGATGTTCATGACCTTCTGGGGCGAGTGGCGCGGGCCGCGGGCCGTCTGGGAGCACGTGCACGAATCAGCCGCGACCATGACCACGCCGCTCCTCATCCTCGCCGTGCCGACCATCCTCGTCGGCCTCCTCTTCGGCATCCCCCCCGAGGGCGGCGCGATCTACGGCTGGCTGGAGGAGGTCTTCGCCCGCGCCGAGGTGGCACGTGCCGGCGTGCTGCCCGGATCGATCCTCGGCTCTGCGCTCGATCACGGCGACGACCACGGGTTCGCGCTGTTCGGGATCGGCGGCCTGCTGCTGCTCGTGGGCGCCACCGCGGGCGTGCTCGGCATCGCCCTCGCCTACCGCTGGTACGTCCGCGATCCGGAGGCGCCGGCGCGCTTCGTCGCGCGCATCCCGGGCGGCCTTGGGCCGGGGATGTACCGCGCCAGCCTGAACAAGTACTACGTCGACGACCTGTACGGCCTCGTCTTCGCCCGTGGCGGGGTCGTGGTGAGCAAGGCGCTGTGGTGGTTCGACGCGCGCGTCATCGACGGCACCGTGAACGGCGCCGGGTGGGTTGCCTCGCGGCTCGGCGGGGGGCTGCGGAAGTCCCAGACGGGTCGCGTGGAGAACTACGGCCTGGGCATCGCGAGCGGCCTCGTGCTCGTCCTCATCGCCTACCTGGTGATCCGATGAGCGGGCTGCCGATCCTGTCGCTCATCGTCTTCCTGCCGCTCGTGGGCGTGCTCGCGCTGCTCGTCATTCCGGGGGACAACCATCGCGCGATCCGCTGGGTGGCGCTGGCCTTCGCCCTCGGCAGCCTCGCCGCCAGCCTCGCCCTGCTCGGCTACCAGACCGATGGCGAGGAGTTCCAGTACCGCGAGTCGCTGGCCTGGATCCCGTCTTTCGGCATCAACTACCTGCTCGGCGTGGACGGCATCAGCGTCGTCCTGGTGCTCCTCACGACCGTCCTCTCCGTGGTGGCCATCGTCTACTCGTGGAGACCGATCCAGCACCGGGTCAAGGAGTACTACGCCACCATGCTGCTGCTCATGGTGGGCATGCTCGGCGTCTTCGTGGCCCTCGACCTCTTCCTCTTCTACGTCTTCTGGGAGATCAGCCTCATCCCGATGTACCTGGTGATCGGGATCTGGGGCGGTCCACGCCGCATCTACGCCACCGTCAAGTTCGTCATCTACACGCTGGTCGGCTCGCTGCTGATGCTGGTCGCGATCCTTGGCATCGTCATCGCCAATGCCTCGGCGGGGAACGACTTCACGTTCGGGTACGAGGCGCTGCGCGCCGCCAACGGCGCCTATCCCGAGCTCCTCCAGGCGCTCGCCTTCGGCGCCTTCTTCCTGGCCTTCGCCATCAAGGTGCCGATGTGGCCGTTCCACACGTGGCTCCCCGACGCGCACGTCGAGGCGCCCACGGCCGGGTCGATCATCCTTGCCGGCGTGCTGCTCAAGCTCGGCGGCTACGGCTTCCTGCGCTTCGCGATCCCGCTCCTGCCCGACGCGGCGCACGAGTTCGCGCCAATCATCATCTGGCTGGCGGTGATCGCGATCCTCTACGGCGCCCTGGTGGCAATGGTACAGCCGGACCTGAAGAAGCTTGTCGCCTACTCGAGCGTGAGCCACATGGGCTTCGTCATGCTCGGCGCGTTCGTCTTCAACGTGCAGGGGATGCAGGGCGCGATCTACCAGATGATCGCCCACGGCGTCACCACCGGTGCCCTCTTCCTCCTCGTCGGCGTCATCTACGAGCAGACGCACGACCGCCAGATCGCACACATGGGCGGTCTCAATGCCCGCATCCCGCGCTACGCGGCGATGTTCGGCCTCTTCACGTTCGCAAGCATCGGCCTGCCCGGACTCGCCGGCTTCATCGGGGAGTTCCTGGTGGTCCTCGGCGCATTCCAGTACAGCGGGCTCGTCGCGGCCGCCACGATGCTCGTGGTGATCGCCAGCGCGGTGTACATGCTGTGGATGTTCCAACGCGTCTTCTTCACCGTCCCGTCGGACTGGATGCGGCAATTCTGGCCGGCGCTGCACGACATCAACCGGGGTGAGTGGATTGCCCTGGCACCCCTGATCGTGCTCGTCGTGGGCCTCGGTGTCTTCCCGGGACCGATCCTGCATGCCATCGAGGCGCCCGTCGAGCGCATCCTCGATGCCGTCTCGACCTCCGGCGGACTGGCGATCCTGCCATGGTGAGCTGACCGATGAGCGGCACCGACTATCTCAACGACCTCTTCGCGCTCTACCCCGAGCTGATCCTGCTCGCCACCACGCTCGTGGTGCTGAGCGCCGACCTCTTCCTGTCGCGCCGCGCCAAGTGGCTGCTGACGCCGCTGACCGCCATCGGGCTTCTCCTCACCGGCATCGGCTGCCTCTTCGTCTGGGGCGTCAACGACACCGTCTTCAACGGGTTCTACCGCGTCGACGACCTGGCGGTCTTCCTCAAGGTCGCCTCCGTGGTCATCGGTCTGCTGGCGGTCCTCTTCGTGCCGGCGTTCCTGCGGCAGCGCAGCCTGCCGCTCGGCGAGCACAACGTGATCCTCTGCTTCGCCCTGCTCGGGATGTTCACGCTCGCCTCCAGCGCCGACCTGATCACCCTGTTCATTGGCCTCGAGCTGATGACGATGCCCTCGTACATCCTCACCGGCTTTCACAAGACCGATCGATACAGCAACGAGGGCGGGCTCAAGTACTTCCTGCTGGGCAGCTTCGCGAGCGCCATCCTCCTCTTCGGCATCTCGTGGACGTTCGGGCTCACCGGGTCGACGAACATCGCCGACGTCGCGCGCGCGCTCTCCGGCCAGGCGCTCCAGCCGGCGCACATCGTGGCGATCACGATGCTCACCGTCGGTGCGACGTTCAAGGCGGCCGCGATCCCGTTCCACTTCTGGACCCCGGACGCCTACCAGGGCGCCCCGACGCCCATCACCGGCTTCCTCTCCACGGGGCCGAAGCTCGGCGCCTTCGCCCTGCTGATCCGGATCTTCGCGGAGGCGCTGGCGCCCCTGCGCGCGGAATGGCTGGTGGTGATGAGCGTCATCGCCGTGCTGACCATGACGGGCGGCAACGTGGTGGCGCTGGCGCAGACCAACGTGAAGCGGATGCTCGCCTACTCGAGCATCGCGCACACCGGCTACATCCTCGCCGCGCTGGCCGCCTTCGCCGGTGCCACCAGCTCCGAGCTGCAGCGCCAGGGGCTGGAGGCGATCCTCTTCTACGTGCTCGGCTACGCGGTGATGAACTTCGCGGCGTTCGCGGTGGTGGGAATGTTGCAGCGCGATCCGCGGCGCTACGGCGGTCTCGGGTCGTTCGCCGGCCTCGCGTCCCGTGCACCGGGACTCGCCGCCGCCATGGCGATCCTGCTCCTCAGCCTTACCGGCATCCCGCCGACGGTGGGCTTCTTCGCCAAGTACTACGTCCTCGTCGCGACCATCGACGCCGGCCTCGCCTGGCTGGCGGTGGCGATCGTCCTGAACGCGGCGCTGGCGGCGTTCTACTACCTGCGCGTGGTCGTCTACATGTACATGCGCGACGCCGAAGACGAGCCGGCGGCCATCGAGGAGTCGATCTCCGGCACCCTCGGCCTCATCCTCGCCGTCGGCGGCGTCCTCGCGCTCGGCATCCTGCCGAGCGCAATCGTGCAGATCCTGAGGGCGTCGGCCAGCAGCCTGCTGTAGCAGGGCCCATGGCACGCCAGACGACCGCCGCTCCCTCCCGCGCCGACCGGCGCCTCGCCGATGCCGCACATCGCCTGCTCGGTGACCGGCGGCTCCTCATCGCCACCAACCGCGGGCCGGTCTCGTTCGCCGCCTCGGCCGATGGATCGCTCAGGCCGCGTCGCGGGTCGGGCGGCCTCGTCACGGCGCTCGGCCAGGTGGAACGCCACGTGCCGCTGACCTGGATCGCCGCCGCCATGGGCGAGGGTGACAGACGAGCCGCGGCAGAGCCGGGGAAGATCGATGCGGCGGTCGGCGATGACGGCATGCGGCTGCGCTTCGCGAGCGTGGATCGTCACGTGTACGAGGCGGCGTATAACGTGATCGCCAATCCGCTGCTCTGGTTCCTGCAGCACCAGATGTGGAACCTGCCGGAGCGTCCGAATATCGATGCCGCCACCATGCGGGCCTGGGAGCGCGGCTACGTGCCGCTCAACGACGCGTTCGCCCGGGCGATCCTCGAGCAGGTGCCTCGCGGCGATCGTGAGCCGCGGATCATGCTCCACGACTATCACCTGTACCTCGCGGCGCGGACCATTCGCGAGGCCCGTCCCCACGCGCTGCTCAGTCATTTCACCCACATCCCGTGGCCGCCGTCCTCGATCTGGCAGGTCATGGCGCCCGCCATCCGTGAGGCGATCGTGGCCGGACTGGCGGCCAGCGACGTCGTCGGCTTCCAGACCGAGCGCTACGCGCACAACTTCCTGCGCACCGCGGAATCGTTCCTGCCCGGCGCCCGGGTCGACTACCGGTCCCGGACGGTGCGGCTGGCGGACGGCCACGTCGCGCACGCCCGCCATTACCCCATCAGCATCGACGTCGAGGCGACGCGACGGACCGCAGGCTCGGCCCGTGCCCGTCGCCGCGCCGCCCAGCTCGCGGACGGGGCCGGCGGACGCCGCATCCTGGTGCGCGTCGACCGGCTCGAGCCGTCGAAGAACATCCTGCGCGGCTTCGCCGCCTTCGAGGCGCTCCTTCAGCGCTACCCGCGCTACCGCCGCGAGCTGACCTTCTACGCGTTCCTCGTTCCCTCGCGGACAAGCCTGCGCGAGTACGGCCACTACGCTCGCGAGGTGCAGGGCGCCATCGACCGCATCAACGCCCGGTACGCACGCGCCGGCCATCGGCCCATCCAGATCTTCTACGAGAACGACTACGGGCAGGCCCTGGCCGGACTGTCGATCGCCGATGTCGTGCTCGTCAACCCGCTGGTGGACGGCATGAACCTGGTGGCGAAGGAGGCGGCCGTCGTCAACGCCAAGGATGCCGCGATGGTGCTGTCGGAGACGGCCGGCGCCTACGACCAGATGGCGAACGGCGTCATCCCGGTCGCGCCGGCGGACGTCGTCGGCACGGCGGAGGGCCTGCACGCCGCGCTCGAGATGCCCGCGGCCGAGCGCGCGGAACGCCTGGCGCGGCTGCGTCGCGGTGTCGAGACCGAGGACATCACCTGGTGGCTGCGCCACCAACTGGACGACCTGGCCCGAATCGCCGAGCGCCGCGCGAGCGCCTGACGCCCAGCTCCCTGGCAGTGCCTACTCCTCGGCGAGCAGCGCCTCGAACAGCGCAACCACCGCCGCGGGGTCGGGGAGCGTCGCGTCCGCGGCAGCGGCCACCTCGGGTCGCACTTCGCCGCCGCCGCCGACGGCGAGGATCGCGGCCCTCAGCGCGCCTCGGTCGCGCAGCGCCCGCGCCGCGTGGAACATGTCGAGATCGGTGACGTCGTCGCCGAGCACGACGAGGCCGCGCAGACCGTATCGCTCCGCCACCTGCTCCAGCGCGGTGCCCTTGTCGCCGGCCCCGATCGGACGCAGCTCGATGCTCATCCGTCCCTCACGGACCTCCAGCCGCGGGTCGAGGTCGTCCGCCACTGCGGCCAGCAGCAGCCGGCGTGCAGTCGCCGGCTCGGTGGCCATTCGATAGTGGATCGTGCCCGAGCGACCCTTGTGATCGAGCGTCACGCCATCGATCGCGGCCCTGTCGCGCGCACGCTGCAGCGATCGCTCGACGGCCTCTGCGACCCAGTCGAGTCCCGGGGGGGCGGTGGGTTCGGCGGCACCGGGCTCCAGCCACTCGAGGCCGTGGTTGCCGATGACGAGCAGCTCGTCGACGCCCGCGATGCGACGTGCGTCGACCGGCGCCCGGCCGGTGATGATCCCCGTCACCGCCAGCCGCCCCGCAAGCGCGCGGAGTGCCGCGTCACCGCGGTCCGCGACGCGCGCCGCTGCCGGATCGTCGACGATCGGCGACAGGGTGCCGTCGAGGTCCGTCAGCACGCCCGCGGGCTGCGCGGCGAGGGCACGTCGGGCCAGCTCGAGCGGCTCGGTGGGCGCACCATCGGTCATCTGTCTAGACTCCGCGTGTGAGACGCTTCCTCTCGGTCGGCTACATCGTCCCGCTCGTGCTCGCGCTGGCAGGCGTCGCCCTCATCATCGCAGGGCAGCTGAACGTCGACGCCCCCGCGGCAGCGACACTGCCGCCGATTCCCGACGCGACGCCGCGCAGCGTGGTGGCAGCCGCGTCACCCACGGCGCCCACATCCCGCTCGGCGACGCCCACCGCCACGCCGCTGCCGAGCTTCGGTTCGACCGCGGACGCGGTGCAGCTGGAGATCGACTCGGTGGGCATCAACGTCAAGGTCTTTCAGTCGGGAAGCGCCGGGACCGATGACTTCCCCGAGCTCAACGGCGCGTACATCATCCGCAACTCGTCGCCGCCGGGCCGCGGCACCAACTCGTACATCATCGCCCATGCGCGGCAGGAGCCGGTGCCGCTGTTCAAGAACCTGTGGAACGTCCAGCTCGGGGCCGAGGTCAAGGTCCTCATGTCGGACGGGGCGGTGCTCCGCTACCGCGTCACCGAGGTTCGGCCGAACATCCCCTGCCCCGACGACCGTGAGCCGCCGATGCCCGCCGACCAGCGGCCACCGGTCCTGCGCGATGCCCCGGATAACTGCGCTTACGGAGCGTCGTGGTCACAGCCGACCGATCACGAGCGGCTCACCCTCCAGACGAGCCAGGGCTATAACCGCAACTGGGGCGAGTTCCTCGTCGTCGCGGACCCGATCTACGAGTGATTTGCCTCTGCGGCGGTTGACCGCGGCGCGCCGAGGAGCAGGGCCGGGAGGATGACGGCGATCGCGACGACGAGCGCGATCCCGAAGATGAGCTGCAGCACGCCGGCCGCCTCTCCCTTCGACCACGTCTCGAGGAGGTCGACCAGCGACAGGCTGGCCCGTGGATCGACCCCGACGAACTCGGGGTGCCCAAGCTCGGTCACGAGCTGGTCCCGGCGCACCGGGTCGTTGATGAGCGCGGTGAGCTCGTCGATCCGGCTCTGGCCGATGCTGGTCAGGATGGCCAGGCCCACGCTCATCCCGATCGTCCGCGTGATCTGGAGCATGGCGCTCGCGACGCCGTAGGCGGACGATCCGGCGGCCTCGACGGCGGCGGTGGCGCGCGGGCTGACGGTCAGCCCGAAGCCGGCGCCGTAGATGGCGAGGTCGCGCGCGAGCTCGGGGAGGCCGGTCTGCGTCGACCAGCCGAGGGCGAGGACCAGTCCGACGATGCTCAGCACGGCGCCGGCGACGGTCGTGATGCGCTCGCCGACGACCGCATTCACGAGGCCGCCGAGCAGGGCACCGCCGGCGATGGCGGCGGTGAGCGCGGTGAGCGCCACGGCGGCCTGCACATCGGTCCCGAACAGGACACGGTTGACGAACACCGGCCCGCCGATGATGGCGGTGGCCAGCGTGTAGCCGGTGAGGAGGCTGACGCCGTTGGCGGCCGCGAAGCGACGGTCCGCGAAGAGGCGCGGGTCGACGAGGGGCGTGCGTCGCCGCAGCTCGAAGAGGGCAAAGGCCATGAAGGCGACCGCCGACAGCGCCAGGCCGCCGATGACGAGCGGGTCGAGCCAGCCGCGGGCGCCGGAGAGCGTCAAGCCGGCCACGAGTGAGACGAGGGCGACGCTCACCAGCAGCGCCCCGACGAGGTCGATCCCGCCGCGCGCGCGAGGCGTCTCAACGCCGCCGGCGATGACGTAGATGAGGAGCAGCGTCACGATCGCGACCGGGACGTTGAGGACGAAAATCCACTGCCACGCGGCGATGTCGAGTCCGGGAATCGGGAGGTTGACGCTGGTGAGCACCCACGCGCCGTACGCGGGGCCAATCGCCATGCCGATGAACGTGGCGGCCCCCTCCACGCCGAGCGCCGCGGATCGCTGGCGACCCGAGAAGAGATGGCTGGCGAGCGTCATCGAGAGCGGCACGAGGGCGCCGCCGCCGAGCCCCTGCACGACGCGCGCGACGATGAGCCAGTCGAGCCCCGCCTCCGGGCCGGCGAAACGGGCAGCGCCGGCGCCGGCGCTGCCGACGGCGAACAGGAGGAGTGCCACGACGTAGAGGCGGCGGGCACCCCACAGGTCCGCGCCACGTCCCGCGAGCGGCATCGCCACGACGTACGCGAGCAGGTACGCATTGATGATCCAGCTGGCACGACCGAGGTCGGCCCAACCGCCGAAGTCGGCGACGATGGACGGCAGCGCGATCGCGACGACCATCAGCTCCGCCCCGCCCAGGAAGACGCCGAGCGAGGCAGTGATGAGGACCGCCCAGGCGGCGACCGGATGCATCCGCACCGTGACCTCCGCCCGCTCGGTTCCGGTCACAGGTCCACCCGGCCGAACGATGCGAGCGCACCCACGAGGGCGGCGGCGGCGATCCCGAGCGTGGCGCCTGCCGACTCGAGCCCGGTCGCCACCGGTCGCGTGGTGGCGTGGAACGCGGCCAGCGCCGCGAAACCGCCACCCGGTGCTGCATCGGGGGAGAGGAGCGCGGCGCCGACGAGCCACGCGGCCACCGCGATGCCGGTCGCGACAAATGCCGGCAGCGGTGGGACGGTGGCGCCGACGGCCACCGCCACCGCGACCGCGGCGAGTCCGGCCGCGAGGCACGCCGCCGTGGCCGCCATGAAGGCCGGCAGATCACTGGGGCGCGTGTCGGGACCGGCGGTCAGCGCGAGCCAGGCGATGAGTGCCGACAGCGCGCCACCACCGATGACGAGGAGGCCGCCCGCGGCGAACCACGCCACCGCCAGCGACGAGCGCGGGGCGGTGCGGCTCACCAGCCAGCCGCTGAACCCTCTCGTGCGCTCCGCCGCGACGGCGTTGGCGACGAGCGCGGCCGTCACGGCGGTGGCGATGGCAAGGGCGGTCGCGTACCAACCGGCGATGGGCGCGGCGCTGGCGATCGTGGGGCCGAGCGGCGTGGAGGGCTGGAGCCCGATGGCGAGCAGCGCGACGCAGCCGCTCGCGCCGAGCGCGGCGAGTGCGGCGAGGAGACGGAACGATGTCCACAGCTCGAGCAGCGCGAGCCGCACCAGCGTCAGCCCGGAGCTCACGACGCGGCAACCTCCAGCTTCGCGGCGTGCAGCGCACTGCGGCGGCGACGTCGCTCGGCGGCGAGCTCGGCCAACGCCTCGATCCCACGCATCGTGAGCGGCAGAGATCGCCTCTCCAGCTCGGCCACCGGCGCGTGGACGGCAACCCGCCCCTGCCGCAGCAGTGCCACCTGCTCCACGAGTCCGACCTCGCTGGCGGGGAGCCGGCTGGCGAGCAGCACCGTGGTGCGCCGGGGGACGGCACCGATGAGCCGCGCTCGCTCGCGAGGCTCGACCGATCGCAGCGGCTCGTCGAGCAGCAGCACTTCAGGGTCGCCCACCATCGCCGCGGCCAGCGCGGCTCGCTCGGCAAAGGCCGCGCCACCACGACGCAGTGGTCGGTCCGGGCCAGGGTCGCGGTAGAGGCCATAGCGCTCGATGGCGCGGTCGATCAGACGCTCCCGCTCATCGCTGTCGTGTCCGAGGAGGCGCGCCGCCAGGTCGAGCGCCTCGCGTGGCGAGATCCAGTCCGGCAGCGCGCGGGTGGCCCCGACGTACGTGACGCGACGGGCCCAGCCGCCCTGCTCCGGCGCGGCGCGCGTCAACCCGGCAAGCTGGATGGTGCCACCGTCGGCGCGCGCCAACCCGGCGAGCACCCGCAGCAGCAGCACCGCGCCGGCGTCCGGCTGTGAGACGAGGAGCAGCCGCGCACCGACCGGGACGCCGAGCGTGACGCCATCCAGGATCCGGTGGCCGTGCACCGAGCGGCGCACGTCGCGCGCCACGACGGCTGCGGGACGCAGCTGTCGAACCGATTGGGATGCCCACAGCGCATCGGGCGTCGAGGCGGTCACGGATGGCACGGTAGCACGCACCGCGCCGGCGCCTTGACGGGCAAGCATCGGCCCGTCTAACATAAGCGCTCCTTCATATAAATCTCGCTTTGATAAAGGTCGGCTTGCATGACCCTCTCCGGTGAGCGCGAGGAGCGCGACCTGCGCCGCCTCCGCAGCCTCTATCGCGCCCTCGGTGACGAGACGCGCCTGCGGGTGATCGCCATCCTCGCCGAGTCCGGGCCCATGCCGGTCGGGCAGCTGTCGATCCGCGTGGCACTCTCGCAGCCGCTGATCAGCTGGCACCTGCGGATCCTGCGCCTCGCCGCGGTGATCGAGACCCGCAAACAGGGGCGCGAAACGCTGTGCGGGCTGCGCACCGCCGCCTTCGAGGAGCTCCACGAGCTCGAGGCACGTCTCATCAGCGGCACGAGTGGGATGGGCATCGCGGCGCCGAGCAGCGCGGAGGTCGCGGATGTCGGCTAGCCACTCTCGCACCCACGACCTCGCGCGTGGCGATTCACTGGTCCCGGGCTGGCTCAAGCAGGCGGGGCGCGCCGTGCTCGCGCCGATCGTGCGCGCCGCACTGGCCGCCGGCATCACCGCCAATGCCATCACCGTGCTCGGCCTGCTCATCACGCTGGTCGCGGCCATCGTCATCGGTTCGGGGAGCCTCGTCGCCGGGGCGACGATCCTGCTCGCCGGATCGGTGCTCGACGCGGTCGATGGCGCCATCGCGCGGGCGCAGGGCGGCGGAACGGTGTTCGGCGGCTTTCTCGACTCGACGCTCGACCGCGCCGGCGAGGCGGTCCTCTACACCGGCGTGGCAGCCTTTCTGCTGCGAACGACGACAGACCCACTCCTGCCGGTCCTCGGCGTGCTCGTCGCCCTTGGCGGGTCATTCATCACGAGTTATGCCCACGCCCGGGCACAGGGCATCGGACTCGAGGCGTCGGTCGGGCTCGCACCGCGAACGGAGCGGCTCATCATCATCATCGCCGGCATCGCGCTGGCGGGCCTCGGCTGGCTGCCGGGCCTGCTGGGCGCGATCGGCCTGGTCGCCGCCCTGACGGTGGTGACCGCCATCCAGCGCATCTGGCACGTGTACCGGCTGACGAGCACGTCGGCCGCAGTCGTGCACGGAGCGGACGTCGACACGGAGAACGGAGAAACGCGTGGCTAACGGCAACGGCAAGACATCCGGCAACGGCACGACCACGAAGCGCAGCCGGCGCTCCAGTGACGGCAAGGTGCGCGTCGCGATCGTCGGCGTGGGGAACTGCGCCAGCAGCCTCGTGCAGGGCCGGACGTACTACGCGGACGCCAAGCCAGGTGACTTCATCCCCGGCCTGATGCACGTCGATCTCGGCGGCTACCACGTCAATGACATCGAGTTCGTGGCCGCGTTCGACATCGACAAGGAGAAGGTCGGCAAGGACCTGTCGGAGGCGATCTTCTCCGGCCAGAACAACACGTATACATTCGCCGATGTCGCGCCCACCGGCGTCACCGTGGAGCGCGGCATGACGCACGACGGGCTCGGCAAGTACCTCTCGGAGATCATCGAGAAGGCGCCCGGTCCGACGGCGGACATCGTCGGCATCCTCAAGGAGCGCGATGTCGACGTCATGGTCAGCTACCTGCCGGTCGGCAGCGAGCTCGCCACCAAGTGGTATGCCGAGCAGGCGCTCCAGGCAGGGGTGGCGTTCGTGAACGCGATCCCGGTCTTCATCGGTCGTGAGCCGTACTGGCAGCGCCGCTTTGCCGAGGCGGGCCTGCCGGTCATCGGTGACGACATCAAGAGCCAGGTAGGGGCGACGATCACCCATCGCGTGCTGACCCGCCTGTTCATGGATCGCGGCGTGCGCATCGACCGCACCTACCAGCTGAACTTCGGCGGCAACACCGACTTCCTGAACATGCTCGAGCGCGAGCGGCTGGAGTCGAAGAAGATCAGCAAGACGAACGCGGTGACGAGCATGATCGACTACGAGATCGGCGACGACGACATCCATGTCGGCCCGTCGGATTACGTGCCGTGGCTGAAGGACCGCAAGTGGTGCCACATCCGCATGGAGGGCACGACCTACGGTGACGTGCCGCTCAACCTGGAGCTCAAGCTGGAGGTCTGGGACAGCCCCAACAGCGCCGGCGTCATCACCGATGCCATCCGCTGCGCGAAGCTGGGCCTCGATCGCGGCCTCGCCGGCACGCTCGTGGCACCGTCGAGCTACTTCATGAAGAGCCCGCCCATCCAGATCCACGACGATATCGCCTACAACCGGGTCGAGGCATTCATCCGCGGCGAGGACAACGAGACGCTCGTCGGGACGGAGAAGCCGCGCAAGCGCACGATGCGCAAGCTGGCCGAGCCGGCGCGCCGCAGCGCGAAGGCCGGGATCGGGGCGTCCTGACCCGGTGAGCGCCGCCGTCGAGGTGGGCGGCCGTGCTGCCGCGCGCCGTTCCACGCCCGCCGTCCCCGAGCGCAAGCGGGAGCTGCTCACCTACGGGGCCTACCGAACTGCCGAGCGGCTCATCGGGATGCTCCCGCGACCGCTCGTGCTGGCAATCGCCGCCGCGGCGGGCAACGCCGCGTACGACCTCGCCGGATCCAAGCGGACGCTCATCAACATCAACCTGGCCCAGGCGATGGGGCTCGCTCCCGATGACCGACGCGTCGCACACGCATCGCGGCGCGCGTTCCGCAACTACGCGAAGTACCTCGTCGACGTGATGCGCTTCCCGGCACTGACCGATGCCGATGCGCGCCGGCTGGTTGCGATCGAGAACGTCAACATCCTCGCCGAGGCACGGTCAGGCGGCACCGGTGTGCTCATCTGCACCGTGCACGTGGGTGGGATGGACATGATCGGCCCCGGCCTCAAGCAGGCGGGCGAGATGCTCTACGTCGTCGCCGACGACACGACCTATGGCCGCCTCTACGACCATCTGAAGGCGGTCCGCTCCGCACATGGCTTCGACCTCATCGGCTGGCGCAACCTGCGCGGCCTCTTCCGGGTGCTGCGCAGCGGCGGCAACCTGGTCCTCTTCTGCGACGGTGGCTACCGTCGCGGCGACGTGCCGGTGGAGTTCCTGGGGGCGGCGACGACGTTCCCCGCCGGTCCCGCGACCCTGTCGGCGAAGTCGGGGGCACCGATGATCCCGGTCTGGGCACAGCGCACGGCGCGCGACACATTCGTGGCGCGTGGCCAGCCGATGATCCGTGCTGGCGGCACGGATCCCGCCGAGATCCATCGCGCCACGCAGGCGCTCGCCGACGAGCTCGGCGCGGTCATCGCCGGCGATCCGGGGCAGTGGTACATGTTCCGCCCGATCTGGCCACGGACCGACGCGGACCGTGCCGCCGCCGCCGCTGCGCTGGCTCGTGCGCGGGCCGGCGAGGACTGGACCAGGCCCGCGGCCGAAGCCTGATGCGCAGGATCGCGCTTCGCGTCGGGCTGGCGATGGCAGACGTCGTCGCGCGCGCGCTCCCGGGCCGCCTCGCCTATGCCCTCGCCGATCTCGGCGGCCGTGCATGGTACCGGGCCGCCGTGGAGCGTCGGGCGCTCGTCACCGACTCGCTGCGGCGGGTCGCCGCCGCCACGGGCCGTGCCACCGACGAGCGCGCCCTGCGCCGCCTCGCCGAGCGGGCCTTCGCCGCCTACGCGCGCTACTACATCGAGCTGCTGCGCGCACCGCACTACGATCCGGCGCGCATGGATGAGCACGTGAGCGTCGAGGAGTGGGATCGCTTCGGACCGATCATGCGGAGTGGTGCCGTGGTGGCTCTCCCCCACCTCGGCAACTTCGAGCCGTTCGGCTTCTTCGTGGAGGCGCACCGCGTGACCGGCGTCGCCCCGATCGAGGAGACCGAGCCGCCGGAGCTCTACGACTTCATACGCTCGCGTCGGGCGGCAGGTCGCGGGATGCGCGTCGTCCCGCTGTCGAAGGCTCGGCGACCGATGATCGAGGCGCTGCGGGGCGGCGAGATCGCCGCGCTCGTGGCCGACCGCGACCTCGACGGTGATGGGATTCCGGTGACGTTCTTCGGCCACCCCGCGACGCTGCCCGCCGGGCCGGCGACCCTGGCGGTGATGACCGATCGACCGCTGATCATCGCCCGCGTCCTGCGCACCGGCCCTGACCGCTTCGCCGCGCGTGCCTGGCTCATCGACAGCGCGGCACGGGACGGCGAGTCGCGCCGCGACCGGGTCGGGCGGCTGACGCGCGAGATGGGCGAGCACTTCGAGCGTGCCATCGCGGAGGCTCCCGAGCAGTGGTGGGCGATCTTCCAGCCCTTCTGGACGGACCAGCGCACGTGAGCCGTCCCACCTGCTCCCCGGCGCGGCCCCGGCCGGGCGGCCGCCGGCCACGGGCTGGCGGCACCCGCGGCAAGGCCGATATGCATCTCCACTCCCTCTTTTCGGACGGCACGGCCTCGGTGGCCGACCTGCTCGACTGGGTCGAGGAGCGTACCGATCTCGACGTGATCGCCATCACCGATCACGAGCGAATCGACGGCGCCGAGCGCGCCCTCGCGCTGCACGAGCGCGGCAGCTACTCGTTCGACCTCGTCGTGGGGGAGGAGATGACCACCCGCCGCGGGCACCTCCTGGCGCTGTTCCTCACCAATCGGCTCAGGGCGCTGCGTCCGCTGGCGGAATCGCTCACCGCGGTCCATGCCCAGGGCGGCCTGGCGATCGCCGCTCACCCGCTGGCGCCCCTCACCCCGTCCCTCGGCAGTCGCTCGCTGCGCGCCGCCGTGATGGCGGAGCGGCCGGAGCTGCGGCTCGACGGGATCGAGATGATGAACCCCTCCGCGGCGGGCCGCTCGCGGGCCGGCGCGCGGGCGCGCCTGAACGCCGCTCTCCGCCTCCCGGCGGTGGGCAACAGCGACGCCCATGTCCTCGAGGCGATCGGCACGGCCTGGACCTGGTTCGACGGGGCGGGCGCCGATGCGTACCGCGCGGCGCTCGCGTCGGGTGCTACCGAGCCCGGCGGGGCGTACTGGAGCAACTGGCACAACGTCTCGGTCTACGGCCGGCAGCTGGTCGCCAAGGCTCGGCACCTGCGCCATACTCTCCGACCGACAGGAGAGTGGCGATGACGCAGGTCGAGACCGTTCCCGCGCCCCCGTCGGCACACGCGACGATGCCGGCCGACGGCCGTGGCCGCCTCAAGATCGGCATCGTCAGCCCGTACGGCTATCCCCATCCGGGCGGCGTCAACGACCACGTCCGCAACCAGTACGAGCAGCTTCGCGACCTCGGCCACGACGTCTGGATCATCACCAGCAAGTACGGACGCCAGCGCGAGAGCGAGGGCCACATCATCCGTCTCGGCACGGGCTGGGCGTTCCCCGCCAACGGCAGCGTCGGCCGCGTGACGCTCGGCCTCCGCTTCAAGCACCAGGCGCGCGAGGTGCTGGCACGCCACAAATTCGACGTGCTCCACTTTCACGAGCCGCTGGTGCCGTTCCTCTCACCGACCCTGCTGGAGGCATCGGAGCTGGAGGCATCGGGCACCGTCAACATCGCCACCTTCCACGCGTTCGGCGGCTTCAGCCCCAGCTACTGGGTCGGGCGGCGCTTCGCGGGCCGCCTGGCGAGCATGCTCGACGGCCGCATCGCGGTATCCGGCGCGGCGCGGCACTTCATCAGCCGCTACTTTCCGGGCGACTACGAGATCATCCCCAACGGGGTCGACCTCGAGCTCTATGCCAGCGCGACGCCGTTCGAGGCGCTGCGCGACGGGACGCTCAACATCCTCTTCGTCGGCCGCTTCGAGGAGCGGAAGGGGCTCATCTACCTTCTGCGTGCCTACCATCGGCTCCGCAAGCGGAAGGTCGATGCGCGCCTGCTGGTCGTCGGCGCGGGCCCCAAGGCCCGCGAATATCACCGCTTCGTGGGCCTGCGCGGGATCCGCGACGTGGAGTTCCTCGGCCGCGTCAGCGACGAGGACAAGGCTCGCTACTTCGCCTCGGCGGACATCTTCTGCTCTCCCGCCACCGGGCAGGAGAGCTTCGGCATCGTCCTGCTCGAGGCGATGGCGGCGGGCCTGCCGATCATCGCCAGCGACATCCATGGCTACAAGAATGTTGTGCAGCGCAACGTGACCGGCCTCCTCGTCGAGCCGCGCAACCATCGGGCCCTCGCCGCCGCGCTGTACGCCCTGGCTCGGGACCCGGAGCTGCGTCACGAGCTCGGCGAAGCCGGTCACGCCAAGGCGCCCGAGTACAGCTGGCCCCGCGTCACCGAACAGCTGGTGGACTACTACCACGCGGTTCGCGCCCGCGAGGGTGTCACGCCCCGACCGCGACACTAGCCCGTCAGGCGCCCTCGAGTGGGCGCCGGTACGCGCGCTGCCGGGTCGTGACCGAGAACCCGACCGCCTCGTAGACGCCGAGCGCACCGGTCGGGTTGTCGGCATCGACGCCGAGGGTGGCGCTGCTGAAGCCCTCGTCGCGCACACCGCGCAGCGCATCGGAGACGAGGGCCCGCGCCAGGCCGCGGCCGCGCCACGGACGGCGCACGCTGACCCCGTTGACCTCGGCGCGACGCGTCCCGTGCGCGGCGTCGTAGGCATCCATCGGCCGCACCATCACCACGCCCACCACCTCGTCGCCATCCCAGCCGACGCGCCACAGGTCGGGACGGAACCGCGGGCCACCGAAGAACGATGCGAAGGCATCCTCCGACTCGTCGATACCGCCCCAGTGGTCACGGAACGCCTCCGAATCGGCCTCGAAGATCCGTCGATGCTGCGTGGCCTCCACGGGCCGGATCTCGAGACCCGGGGGCATCGGCAGGTCAGGGATGGCGTCGAGATCGGGCCGCACCATGTCGGCGAAGTAGCGCGCGACCTTGAACCCGGCGCCCTCGAGCAGCGCCATCGCGCCGGGCGACCCTTCGGCAGCACCGGCATGCAGCAGCACCGATGCGCCCGACAGCTCCACCGCGGCCCGCTCGCGCGCCCGCGCGATGTTGAAGCGGAGCAGCGCCGACCCGATGCCGCGGCGCCGAAGCTCCGGCACGAGCGCGCACTGGAGGGAGTAGACCTGCGTGCCGTCGGTGTCGGGCACGTGACGCACCGCGGCAAAGCCCGCGACGCGGCCCTCGTGCTCGATGATCACCTCGTCGACGGCGGGATCCCAACCGGGCGAGTGCTCGTACCAGTGCCCGACGTCCTCCGCGGTCAGCGCCCAGTCGCTCCCGTCGGCGGCGTGTGACCGGTTGAAGGCGTCGGCCACCTGCTCGTCGTCGGGTCGGCCGCGGCCACGACGGAAACGAAGCCCCCGGAGGGGCGGGGCCCCGGGCACTGCCACGCTGATGTCGCT
This sequence comes from Candidatus Limnocylindria bacterium, assembly GCA_038248895.1. GTDB lineage: Bacteria > Chloroflexota > Limnocylindria > QHBO01 > QHBO01 > JAICQM01. The sequence continues at coordinate 41,635 of JBBRWZ010000006.1, forward strand.
CACGCGGGTAGCGCTCCGGGCGCGAGCCACGGTCGCCGAACCTGCACGTCGCGGGTGCTGACGACGAAGCCGGCACGCTCGTACACCCCGAGTGCACCATTCGGGTTGTCGGCGTCGACGCCCAGGATCGCGCTCGTCAGGCCGCGGTCGCGAAGTGCCACGAGCGATCGCGCGACGAGCCCAGCCGCCAGGCCGCGGCGACGCCACGGGCGACGGGTGAAGACGGAGTCGAGCCAGCCGCGCTCGACGGCGAGCAGCTGGTTCTCGCTGGCATTCACCTCGTTGAGTACGCCGCCGGCGATCTCGTCACCGTCGAACGCCACCACGAAGAGCGACGGATCGTGGTCCGGCTCGGCGAGCCACTCCTCGAACGCCTCGTCGGAGCCATCGAACCCGCCCCAGTGGTCGCGGAACGCCTCGACATCGGCGTCCCACAGCCGACGCAGCGCGGCGCGGCCGGCGATCGGGCGGATCTCGATGCCGTCGGGGAGGGGCAGGACGGCAATGTCGTCGAGTGTCGGACGCACCATCTCGAACCCCCACCGGATCGGCTCATAGCCACGGCGGGCGTAGGCATCCAGGCGCCACGTCTGCCGATCATCAGCCCAGCCGGTGAGGACGCGCGGCCGATCCACCGGTCCCTGCTCGCGGGCCGCCTCGGCGGCGCGCGCCTCGCCGGCGTCGAGCAGAACGTCGACGATCTCGCGCTGGCGGGGATCGACGAAGACGATGGCGCGGTGCTCGCGCTTCTCGTCGCTCGTGTCGACCCACTGGTGTCGCGCGTAGCCGACGATCGCACCCTGGACCTCGGCGACGATGATGTCCCGCGCCGGGTCGAAGTGCGGCGTGGCGTGGCCGTACCACGCGGTCAGCTGCTCGACGCTGCGCCGCTCGTGGACGTCGTCCGCCTCCCCCATCTCGTTGAAGACGCGCACGAGGCCGGGGACATCCGCGGGGTGGCGGTACGGTCGCAGCGTCACCGCCGTCCCGATCCCGCTCATCGGTCCACCGTGAACGGCCGGCGGAGGGCCACCGAGCGGCTGTGGACGTCGAAGCCGGCCCGCCGGTAGAGGCCCAGCGCGCCGGAGGGGTTGTCGCTGTCGACGCCGAGCATCCCCTCCTGCATGCCCGCCTCGCGCAGGACCACCAGCGCACGCGCGACGAGCGCGCTCGCCAGGCCGCGACGCCGCCATGGCCGCCGCACGAAGACGGTTTCGAGCCAGCCGCGCTTGCGGCTGAAGGCCTCGTTCTCGGCGCGGTAGATCGTGTTCGTCACGCCGCCGGCGATCTGGTCTCCGTCCCAGGCGACGACGTACAGCGACGGGTCCTGGTCCGGATCGGCGAGGCTGCGCTCGAATGCGCCGTCGGAGGCGTCGAAGCCTCCCCAGTGGTCGCCGCGGAATGCGTCGACGTCGGCGTCCCACAGCTTGCGGAGGCTGGCGCGATCCGCGCCCAGCGCTCGGACCTCGAGGCCGTCGGGCATGGGCGGCAGTACGACATCGTCGAGATTGGGACGCAGCATCTCGAAGAACCAGCGCTCGGTCTCGTAGCCGGCGCGGGTGAAGAGATCGATCTTCGTCTGCCGCTGCTCCGGCGCAAACGTGCCGTAGACAAGCGGCGTCGTCGCAGGCGCGGCCGCGGGGAGTCCGGCGGCGTGCGACTCCTGCCAGGCGACGAGACGGCGCCCGATCCCGCGTCGCCGGTGATCGGGATGGACGTAGCCGCCGAGCCGGAACTCGCGCTTGCCGTCGCTGGTGTCGACCCAGTCGACCCATGCGTAGCCGACGAGGCGTCCCTCGATCTCGGCGCGAACGACGTCGCGCACCGGGTCGAACCCCGCGGTGGTATGGGTGAGCCAGTTGACGAGATCCTCGGCCGCCACGAACTCGTCGACGCCCTCAGCCGCGTTGCAGGCGTTCGCGATCGCCGCGAACTCGGCGCCGGCGGCCGTGCCGCGGTCGTTCGGGCGCAGCTCGAGTCCGGGGATCGCAGGCGCCGCGAGGCGCGACTCGGTGGTCATCGGTTCATCTCCTGTCGTGGCATCGGTCATCATCCGACTCGCTTCAGCTTGCCGGTGCGCTTGGCGTACCGCTCCGCCCGGGCGAAGAGCCAGATCCCCAGCGGGATCAGGACGACGCCCATCACGAGCAGCGGCCACACGTCGCCGAAGAGCCGATCCACCCCGACGCCGTCGATGAGCCCGGCCCGCACGCCGTCGAGGACGTACGTCGCGGGGCTGAACACCGACAGAACCTGCATCCAGTCCGGCAGCGCGCTCACCGGGTAGTAGACCCCGGAGATGAGCAGCAGCACCGACTGCAGCACGAACGTCATCTGCGCCCCGCGCTCGACGTACATCAGCGGCAGGATCGCCGTCATGATCCCGATCCCGATGAACGAGAGCGAGCCGAGGATCATGAACGCGATCGCCGTCACGAAGTCGGCGTGGGCGAGGTCGAGCTCGAAGAAGAGCGCGAGCACCGCGAGCACGACCACGGTATGGACGAGCCCGTAGATGATCGCGTACAGCGTCGAGCCGAGCATCTGCGCATAGCGCCGCACGGGGGCCATGAAGGTGTACTCCAGGGTCCCCTCCCAGCGTTCCCAGGCGACCGTTTCGGCGATGAAGCTGAAGACGACCGACAGGTAGTTCCAGAAGACGGCACCGATGACGAGCGTCAGCAGGAGCCGGGGATTGCCCTCATTGCTGCCGATGAGCGACACGGCGAGCGCACCGGCCCCGGCATACACGAGGAAGGCGGCTTCCCAGCCCCAGTAGCGCTTGGTGAGATTGAAGTTCCGCTCGACGAAGGCGTAGCTCGCCTTCAGCTCGCGGGTCATCAGGGACATTGGTGAACGACTCCTGTCGGTGGGGGTGATGCCGACCCGATCCTCCTAAAGGGACCGGGCCGGCCGGAAACTGGGCTCCGCCGCCAGGCGCTGGCCCATTCGGACCAGCTGGCGACCGACCCAGCGTCGCACGGGGCGACGGTCGGACCGATGGGCCCGCAGGGCCTGCGACTCGTGGCACCACTGCGCCACGCGGGCGTCGTTGACGCTCGGCAGGTCCTGCGGCATCGGCAGGCTATTCAGCACGGTTCTCACCTCCTTCCTTCGTCACTCGTCGTCGTTGTCACTCGTCGTCGTTACTCGTCGTCGACGTTGTCGTTGTCACCGAGGTCGTCATCGAGCGACTTCCCGGTGTAGGTCATGAAGACGCTCTCCAGCGTCGGCGGCAGGCCCTGCTGCTCCGCGACCATGGCCTTGAGCGCCTCGGCGGTGTCCTCCGCCACCAGGCGGCCGTCGTTGATGATCGCGATGCGGTCGCAGAGCCGTTCCGCCTCGTCCAGGTCGTGCGTCGTCAGCACGATCGTGGCGTCATGCGTATCACGCAGCTCTTCGACGAAGCTCTGCACGTCCAGCTTCGACCGCGGGTCTAGACCGGTCGTCGGCTCATCCAGGAGCAGCAGCGTCGGGCTCGTCAACAGCGCTCGCGCAATGGCGACCTTCTGCTGCATTCCCCGGCTCATCTGCTCGAGCGGACGGCCCAGGCGCTTCTCACCGATGCCCAGCCGCGCCAGGATCGTGATCGCGTCGCGCTTCGCCACCTTTGCGTCCATCCCGTAGAGGCGGGCCGCGTAGGTCAGGTTCTCGTGCGGGCTGAGCTTCTTGAAGAACGCCGCGTCGACGCTCACCCGGTTGATGACGCGCTTGACCGCCATCTCGTCGCGCTCGATGTCGTGGCCGAACACCTCGACCCGGCCAGTGTCCAGCGTCAACAGCGTGCTGACGAGGCGGATGAGGGTCGACTTGCCGCTCCCGTTGGCGCCGAGGATCCCGTAGATCTCGCCGCGCGGGATGCGGAGGCTCACGTCGTTGACCGCGATGACCGGCTTCCGTTTGCGGCCCACCACGAATCGCTTCGTGACGTGGTCGGCGAGCAGCGCCGGCACCCCATCGGTCTCGACCGGGCGGAGGCGGGCACGGCGCTCCGCCATCGGCAGGCTCAGGCCCCGTAGCTGATCCATCTTCGGTTGGGTTTCCAGCATGCCGGTCATGGCGTGCTCCTCGTGGTGGTGGTCGGTGTCGTTCGCTCGTTGCCGCGGACATGAAACGAGCCGCGGTCCCCGAGAGTGGGACCACGGCTCTAGTTGCTCGACGCCTCGTGTGAGACATCAAAAAACCGTGGTCCCGATCCGGGCCCACGGCTCGTCGCGTCTGGTGGCGGCTTCGTCGCCGCCTGACCTCAGCTCGAGGTGGGCGCAGATCTCCCGTTCCCGGGGCCGCTGATGGGCGGCATCCGGTGCGCGGTGCTGGCGCAGTTCGGAAGATGCATGGCTGCTTCGACGCTCTCCTGATACATCGGTCTGAATGGTTCGTCATCCTTCGCGGGCCGCGCGCAGGCGGAGCCGGTTCTGATGACGGAGCGGCAGTCTACGTCCCCGCCGCCGGGCGTGTCAACATCATGGTCGCCGACCCCCTGCCCTATGCGCGTGGGGACATCTAACGGCCAACGGAGGACGCAATCGAGGCCGCCGCTGGCCGGCGCATGCACGCTGCGACATCGAGGCGCCAGTGAGCGCCCTGCTGATGGCCGTTAGATGGTGTGGGGCGCATGAGCCCAGTCCGCGGCGCATGAGCGGACGCGGCGACCTCGATCTTCCTCTCGAACTTGCCGGAGGCCGCCGGCGGGGCATCCAACATGAAGGTCCAGCTCGCCACCGGCAAGGTGGTGGGCCTGTGGGTGGCAACGGCTGCGATCCTTGGCCTCGCCGCGCTCGCCGGCAACCTTTTCCTGGCAGGTGCGTCCAACTCCGTGCTGTCGATCATCCGCGCGCTGGCGGCAGGGGCGGTCATCGCATCCCTGGCGACCGAGGTGTTCCCACAGGCGTTCCGCGAGGGTCGATTCGAGGTTGGCATCGCGACGGCCCTCGGCCTGGTTGCCGCGTTCGCGTTGCTGTGACGGCGCCCTCGACTCAGGCCAGGGGGCGCTCGTCGGCGGCGGGCTGCTCATCCTCGTGGGGGCGTGGGGGCGCGTCCGGCAGTACGTCGACCTCGACTGGCACCCCATGTGGTCCACCGGTCTCGTCGTCGCCGGGCTCGTCATCGTCATCGGCTCGCTCGGGCGCCGCCGCTGACCACGGTGCGAGCAGCCGCCGCCCCACCAGCCCGAACGTGACGATCCCCAGCGCGAGTGCCGCGCCACCGGCAAGCTTCAGAGCGCTCGTCCCGAGCAGATCGGCCCGGTCTCCGCTCGGCGGGTCGGGGAACTTGAAGTTGTAGTTCCACGGCGGCAGGGTGCGAGCGGCGTTGATGTACCAGTCCGGCATCGCCAGGGCGGAGTTGAGCGGCCATGTCAGCACGAACGCCACGCCCACCGCCACGAGCACGGCAATCCCATACGGCCGCCATTCACGCCGGACGAGCAGCTCGTCGACGGCGTAGGCGACCGCGACCATGGCGAACAGCACCGCCGTCAGATAGTGGTACATGAAGCTGGCGCGCTCGATTCGCGTCCACGGGAAGAACTGGAAGCCGAAGGCCAGCACGATGAGCACGAGCGCCAGCGAGCGGCGCCGCCACGCCATCCAGGCCGCGAAGATGAGCGACGGGATGCCGGCCCAGACGAGCACCTGGTTGCCATGGTTGTAGATGGCCGCGTAGCTGCGGTCGTCGAAGCCGTGGCCGTAGAACCAGGTCGGCTTGAGGTCGAGCGGCCAGCTCCACCACGGTGACGAGCTCGGGTGCCCCGCGACGAGCCCGAAGTGGTACCCGAACATCTGGCTCTGGAGCTCGTCCAGCGACCAGCCGTAGCCCGGTCCGAGATGCTCGATGGCGATGCCGTGGCCCAGCTGGAGGTACGGGATGTAGCTGATGAAGTAGACGGTGAGCGGGATGACGACGAGGCACGCCGCGACCCATGGCCAGGCGAACCCGCTCATCCCCTCTGGTGCCCACCAGCGCACGTCGCTCTCCGGGTCCCGGATCGACCACGCGGCGCGTGCCACGACCAGCACGGCGGCCACGGCGAGCATGATCCAGGCGGGCCACGCGGCCTGCGCGCCCCGCGCCAGGAAGGCGAAGACGAGCTCCACCGCGCTGCCCGGGGTGCGGCCCGCCACCGAGTCGTAGGCGATCGCGAACGCCAACCCCACGCCGCCCAGCACGATCCCCGTTGCCGGCAGCGACAGGAGCTCGTCGAACCGCAGCCGCACCGGCCAGCGCCACAGGATGACGAGCGCCAGCCCCACGATGACGAGGCAGGTGACGAGGAACGGCCACGGCGCACCGATCCCGGCCGCCACCAGCACGAGCCCCATCCCCGCGGCGAGCAGCAGCCGGCCGAGCGGCGAGCGGACGAAGACGAGCACCAACAACCCGGCAAGCGCGTAGAAGCCGACCCACTTCGTCGATGCCGCCAGACCGATGAAGACGCCGACCAGCGGCAACACCCACCACGCGCTGCGCGCCCAGCGGCCCGACCAGACCTGCCAGAAGAGCAGGTATGCCGCGAGGATGAACGTCGCCACGAAGATGTCGTTCATGGCGATGCGGCTCATCACGTAGCTCATGCCATCGATGGCGACGAAGGCCGCAGCGAGGATCGCAACGCGCCGGCGGCTGAACATCGTCGCCGCCAGCAGGTAGATGAGGCCCACCAGGATGCTGCCGAAGACCACGCCGGCGAGGCGCCAGGCGGGCGCGTTGCCGCCCGTCTCGATGCTGACCAGTTGGGGGCCGCCCGCTGACGCCGCGGTGGCGACGAGGATGTCGGCATCATCGTCGGCAGGGGCCGTGTCCGCCGCGTCGGCGGCGATCGCCAGCGGCTCACCGGGGAGCGTCGTCGTGTCCCAGGTGGCGAGGCCGGAGCGCAGCCGCCCGCTCGAGCCATCCCACTCGCCGTGCGGCGAGACGGTCCACACGACGGGGCCGCCGGTGGCATCGTCGATGCCGGCCACGTAGACGAGATTCGCGATCGGCTGCCAGGCAAATGCCCTACCGGCTCCCGGAAGTGGTGCCGTCCCGACCCGGTTGAGCGTGTCGTCCCAGACCGCCACGCCGCCGCCGGTGGCGGGGTGCACGCCATCCTCCGCCGGCACAGGGCCGGTGAGGATCCACACCTGGCGGTCGTTGCCGTTGCCCTGGACCATGATCGGACCGACTGGCGCCGAGAGCTCCGGCGTCAACGGCTCGTGATCAGCCGGCTCGAGCGTGTCGGCCGCGAGCACCACCACGGTCCCGGCCGCGAGGTCGGTGGCCACCACCGTTGGATCGCCGTCCGTTGGCGCGGCCAGGTAGGCGACGCCGCCGGCAACGAGCTGGCTGGTGGCGGCAACCGTCTCGCCCGCGGGATCGAGACGCGCAATGCCGTCGGGACCACGCGCCAGGAGGGAGGTGCCGTCGGACGAGATGGCCAGCTGGCGGATGCCGGTCAGATCGGTCGCCCACGTCACGCCGACGGGCGGTGGCGCTCGCGGCCCGGTCGTCGCCAGGAAGTCACCGAGGTCGTAGGCAGTGACGGCGCCCGTATCAGCCCGGCCGACGAGGAGGCGCACCTGCGACTCGTCGTAGCCGATGGCGCCGACCGGGCCGTCGGCAGTCCAGCGGCTGAGCTCCGTGCCGTCCAGGGCGTCGCGTGCCATCAGCGCCACGCCGGCCAGCGTGAAGGTGACGGCGCGCTCGCGGCCCTGGGACGCGCGTGGCGGCGCGACGGCGAGCAGCGGCGATGCGGTGTCGAGGTCGGTGATGGCGCGGACCTCGTTCGGATCGGCCACCACCATGCCCGCCGCGATGAGGTATTTGGCCAGCATCGGGTGCGTCCACTCGTACGTGTCCTGCGTCCAGCCGTGCTCCCAGTCGCCCAGCCACTCCATCGCCGAGCGCGCGTGGTAGATCTCGTCGAAGTGGTAGCCCTGCGGGACATCGATGCGCCACAGGCGGAAGACAAGGGCGAAGAGGATGAACCCCGCCAGCAACAAGGCGTCGAGCCGATCCAGGCGCCGGCGAGGCTCGCGGAAGAGCGGGTCGAGCTCGGGCCGATACCCCCGTCGGGGAACGTCGGGCTCGGGCACGCCGTCCGGCGGGGTCGCCGGCGCGGGGACCGCCTCAGGCACCGCGGCGGTGGTGGGGAGCGCCACGCCATCGGTCCGGGCGCCGGCGATCGCCCACCCCGTGCTGAGGCTGCGCCAGCCGAGCCAGCCACAGGCGATCACCACCAGCATCGAGAAGGCGTACACCCCGGTGTCACCGAAGATGAGCGCGTCGAGACCCGCCGGGAGGCGCATCGGCTCGCCGCTGACGCCCGGGTTCATGACACCGCCCGATGCGAAGCTCCAGTCACGCGTGTAGACCCAGATGACGTTGCTCGTCACCGACAGCGTGACGAGGCCGTACAGCGCCGGCCAGCCGTAGCGCATCAGCAGCCACGCGGCTCCGGCCGCGATCACCGGGAAGAGGATTACCACCGTGCCGGCGGAGACGCTCGCGTCGCTCAGCCCGACAGCGGGCACCACGTAGCCGGCGAACGCGAATGCCACCGCGGCGACGATCGCCGGTGCCGCGCGCTGCGGGTTGAAGGACGGCACGGCGCGCAGGGCGAGCGGCGCGGCGAGCGCCAGCGCGGGGAAGAGGTAACGCTCGTGCACGCGGGTCGGGAGGGCGAAGAAGGCGACGGCGATCAGCAGCGAGCCGATGAGGAGGCCGGTGGCATCGTCACGCCGCCAGATCTGCCACAGGGCAACCAGGGCGGCGATGCCGAAGAGCACCGTCGAGACGGTCTGCCACGGTACGGCGGTCCCGCCGAGCATGAATGCGATCCCCTGCCCGGCGCAGCCGGGCGAGTCGGCCCACGAGCCGTCGCAGCCCCACGTCAGCGTGTCGCCGAGGTGGCTCCATGGCGTGCGCCAGAGGTTGAACGCGTTGATCGAGAGGCCCTCGTACGTCGTCGCTGCCTCGGTGAACTTGTGGACGAGGCTCACGTTCGGGTCGCCGGTGGGCGACCAGAGCGTCATCCCGAACGGAGCGAGCAGGGCGACGAGCGACCCGACACCGACCGCCAGCGAGGTGAGGACTCGAACCGGATCGCGCCGCCCGTCCTGCGCCGGGTCGGCGGAGCGCCCGGCGAGATGCCGCTTGAGGCCGACGAGCGCCACGACCGGGATGAGGAACCCGTACTGGAACTTCACCAGCAGACCGATGACGGCGCCGAGCGCCGCCACCTCCGTCCAGCCGCGGGCGAGCAGGTAGAGCGTGCCGAGCATGACGAACGTCCCGACCGAGTCAACCTGGCCCCAGATGGCGCTGTTGAAGATGGTGACCGGGTTGAAGAGGTAGAGCGCGGCGGCGATGAGGCCCAGGTGCTCCCCGCTCCACGACCGGCCGGCAAGCGTGTAGCGGTGGTCCAGGAATCGACGGCAGTACAGGAAGAGGAGCCAGGCAACGCCGAGGTCGGCCAGGATGCCGGGGATCTTGACGAGGCCGCCGGTGGCGTTCTGGCCGACGAGCGGGGTCAGCAGCGCCCCGATCTCGCCGATGGCCCACAGGACGTACAGGTAGCCCGGCGGATAGTCGGAGAAGTAGCCGGTCTCGTAGAATCTGCCCGGTCCGAGACTTGCCAGCCGATTCGCCCATGCGGCGAAGTCACCGATGTCGATGCGAAAGCCGCTCTGCGGCAGCAGGATCCCGGCGATCAGTGCTCGGAGCAGCAGACCAATGACGAGAGCGGCAGCCAACAGCGTTCCGGCGTCGAGGGGCAGGCCGTTGCTGAGTGGCCTCGCGCCCCGCCGCAGGGGACGGGAGGTCATCGGAAGCGGCGCCCCTGCGGGCGCCGCTGGGTGTGACTCGGCACGGCGGGCGTGAGTATACATCGGCCCCCGGACGGGCCTGGCCGAGCGCCGGATGCCGTGCCACGCCGTCGCTACGCCTACGTCTCAGGTCCGGTGGCCTGGGCGGCCGCGTTCGTGGCGCTGGTCGCGTTCGCGATCTACCTCCGCACGCTCATGCCGTCGACCGGGTTCTGGGACACGGCGGAGGCGCAGACCGTTCCCGCCACCCTCTCCATCTTTCACCCGACTGGCTTCCCCACCTACGCGATGCTCGGCTGGCTCTGGAGCCAGCTCCCGATCGGCGAGGTGGCGTACCGCATGAACCTCCTCTCGGCGGTGATGGTGGCGCTCGCCGCCGGGATGACGGTGCTCATCACGTCCCACTTCCTCGCGGAGCGCAACCGCTGGCTGGTGGCCGCCGCATCAGGAGTGGCGGGCCTCGCGTTCGCGTTCGCCAGCGAGCCGTGGGAGAACGCGCTGCGGGCCGATGTCCACGCCATTCACATCGGCCTGGCGGCGACCATCGTCTGGCTCCTGGTCACGTGTCGCACGGCGGAGCAGCTCGGCGCGCGGCGCGCCGGGTGGTGGCTCGCGGCGGCCGCGATCCTGTTCGGCATCTCGCTGGGAAACCACCCGCTCACCGGCCTGATGGCCTTCGCCATCGGTCCGTGGCTCTTTATCGTCGACCCCGGCATCTGGCGTCGGTGGCGCCTGGTCGGCCTCTCGGCGCTGCTGGTTGGGGTCGGGTTGCTCACCTACCTCTACATTCCCATCCGAGCCAACATCTCGCCCGCGCCGCCGCTCTTCTACGCGCACCCGCGGGACTGGGCCGGGTTCCGCTACCTCGTCTTCGCCGAACAGTTCCACGGCCTCTTCGACCAGTTCCGCGACCCGCTCGACTTCCTCGCCTCGAAATGGGGCAAGGCGGAGAGCGTGCTGGCCGCGCAGCTCGTGGGACCCGGCTGGCTGATCGCCGCGATGGGCGCGGCCACGCTCGTCGTGCGCCGTCTCGGGGCGTTCGCCTTTTTGGCGCTGCTCGTCATCTCGAACGTGTTCTACGCCATGAACTTCGAGGATGGCGACATCGATCGCTACTACCTGCTGACCGCGCTCGTCGCGAGCGTGCTCGTCGGCGTCGCGGCGGCGGCACTGGCCGGCGCCGCCGCACGCGCTGTTGCCGAGGCTACGCGGCGCACGCTCGACATCCGCGGGCGGCGCCGAGCAGCGACGATCGCCGGCGCCATCGTGATCACGCTCGCCGCCCTGCTGCCGATCACGGCGCTCACCACCCGCTACGACGTCCGCGACCAGTCGCGCAACCGGGAGGCGGACCGCTGGGTGACAAGCGTCTACCGCGCCGTGCCGCAGGATGCGGTGATCATCAGCTGGTGGAGCTACAGCACGCCGCTCTGGTACCACCGCTGGGTGCTCGGCGAGCGTCCCGACATCACCATCATCGACGAGCGGAACATCATCGACGACGGCTGGGGTACGATCGACGCCGCCATCCGGGCCAATCTCGGGCGGCGCCCCGTGTACCTCGTCCCGCCGGATTGGGAGGTGGAGCGCCTGCTCCGTGTCTTCCGCACCCGGCCGGTGCAGACGTACGGCGGCTACACCGATATCGTCGAGGTCCTGCCCTGACCTTGCCGTCGAGCCCTGAGGAGCGCGCGTGACCGACCGGCCCCATCTCACCTTCTTCTTCCCCGCCTACAACGAGGAGGAGAACGTCGAGCGCACCGTGGAGCGCGCGCTCGCCGAGATCGGTCCGCTCGTGCCGTCGCTGGAGGTCGTCATCATCGACGACGGCTCAACCGATCGCACGCCGGAGCTCGCCGACCAGCTCGCCACCGCGCATCCCGAGGTGAGGGTGGTCCACCAGCCGAACCGCGGCTACGGCGGCGCCCTCCGCGCCGGGTTCGAGGCCGCGGGCGGCGACCTCATCTCGTTCTCCGACGGCGACCTCCAGTTCGACCTGACCGAGATGGGCCAGCTCCTCGCCCGGCTCGCCGATTCGGGACGCAAGCCGGTCGATGTCGTGATCGGCTACCGCATCAAGCGGCGCGACCCGGCGCACCGGATCTTCATCGCCAAGACGTACAACGCCATCGTGTCGGCGCTCTTCGGGCTGCGGGTGCGCGACATCGACTGCGCCATGAAGCTGTTCCGACGCGAGGTGTTCGATGGCCTCCGGTTGGACGCCGACTCGCCGTTCCTCTCCGCCGAGCTGCTCATCAAGCTGCGCGCTCGCGGTGAGCGGATTGCGCAGGTGGGCGTCAACCACTATCCGCGTGCCGCGGGAACGAACACCGGCGCGTCGTTCGGCAAGATCCTTCGCACGTTCCGCGACATCGGCAAGCTGCGCCTGGCGCTGTGGCTGCGGCGGCGCGAGGTGCTCGGTCCGCCTCGCGCGGCATAGCGACGGGCGGCGACGGGTGGGCGCCGCGCGCGCCGCGTGGCTGGGGTCCAGGAGGAGGGCTTCAGCACCATGTCGAGGACGTCAGCGCCGCAACCACGCTGTCGGGCGTCACGAGCGCCTGCGACCGCCCGTCGCCCATCCCCGCCCGCAGCTCCACGGATGGCGCCTCGTCGGGACTGGCGGCGGCGGCCTGCGCGAGGCGCGGCGCCCAGCGTGAGATCCCCACCGACACGCGAGACGATGGCAAAGATGGCGAGCACGTAGGCGATGAGGAGCCACGGTGCCAGCGGGTCGTAGTTGCTCACGAACACCGCCGCCAGGCCCAGTAGGATGCCGCCGCCGAACGCCGGACCGATGAGCGGACCGATGACGCGGACCGATGACGCGGACCGATGACGCGGACGGTCGCCAGGGTTCCCGGGATGCCAACCACGTCGGCACGCGGGATCGCGGCGAGCAGTAGAAGGGCGGGTCCCTGGGCAATGGCGACCGCGGCGCCGCTATGGTCCCACGCCGCGCATGGCCCCCAGCCCCGCACCGGTCCGATATATCGGACGAATCGCGCGGTTCGTGGCGCGGATGTGGGGTTTGTTCGAAATATCGGCCAACCACGAGCGTGAGCCGTGCGGGGCGGATGACCTGCAACGTGCTGGCGTTCGATATATCGGCCAAACGCCACCGGCGGGCGGGCTCCGGCGCGATCTGATCGAAATATCGAACGCGGGCGCGGCCACCGGCGTGGGAGCGGGCGCCGGCGTGGGAGCGGCCACCGGCGTGGGAGCGGCTAGTGCTCCTCGCGCCGCTCCGTGTCGCCCGCATCGGTGTCGACGTCCAGCGAGTTGACGAACTCGCGGAACACGGCCAGCTTCTCGTCCTCAGGGCCCGCCTCGCCCTCCTCGAGCTGGTCCGGCTCGACGCCGGCCTCGTCGAGGACGCGCTCGTCGACGTAGATCGTCGAGCCGGTGCGCACCGCCACGGCGAGGGCGTCGCTCGTGCGCGAGTCGATCTCCGACTCCTCGCCGTCGGCCTGCTCGATGTAGAGCCGCGCGTGGAACGTGCCCTCGTTCACGTGGGTGACGACCACGCGGCTCACGTTCGAGTGGAGGGTCGCGACGACGTTGACGAGCAGGTCGTGGGTGAGCGGCCGCTCGGCAGAGAGGCCCTGGAGGCGCATCGCGATGGCGTTCGCCTCTGCGGGCCCGATCCAGATCGGCAGGTATCGGTCCCGCTCGGACTCCTTCAGGATGACGACGTGCTGACTCGAGAGCATGTGCACCCGCACGCTCTCCACCACCATCTCGATGAGCCGCACCCGGCCGTATGGCTGCTCCGGCATCGACCGATTCTACCGAAGGCTATTCGAGGACGACGCGCACGACCCGGTCCGTGGTGGCGAGGTAGGCGACCGGCGGCCCGTCGGTGACCGACGGAACCCGCAGTCCGACCACATCGTCGAGAAGCGTCGCCTGGTCACCGGCGCGTGGCGCCATCCACTGGCCCACGAAGGCGCCGTCGGCGCGCTGGAAGGCGATGATGCGCGCGTTCGCCGCGTCGTAGGCACCAACGGCAAGACCTCCACCGCCCGCATGATCGAGGCCTTGCTGCGCGAGTTCGGCCTGCACACCGGGCTCTTCACCAGCCCGCACCTGCAGTCGATGCGTGAACGGATCGCCTTCGACGGAGCTTCCATCGACACCGAGCGCTTCCTCGCGACCTATGACGACGTGGCGCCCTACCTCGACCTCGTCGACGCCCAGCAGCGGCACCGGCTGTCGTTCTTCGAGGTGCTCACGGCGATGGGGTTCGCCGCGTTCGCCGACGCACCGGTGGACGTCGCGGTGGTCGAGGTCGGCCTCGGCGGCACGTGGGACAGCACCAACGTCGCCGACGCCCAGGTCGCCGTCGTCACGCCGATCGCGGTCGACCACACCCGCTGGCTCGGCCGCACGATCGAGGAGATCGCCGGCCAGAAGGCCGGCATCCTGAAGCCCGGCTCGTACGGCGTGCTCGCCCAGCAGCCGGTCGAGGCGGCCGAGGTGCTGCTGCGCCGCTCCGTGGAGGTCGACGCGATCGTTGCCCGCGAGGGGCTGGAGTTCGGTGTCCACTCGCGCACGGTCGCGGTCGGCGGCCAGCTGCTCGCCCTGCGCGGTCTCGCAGGGGAGTACGACGACGTG
>JBBRWZ010000007.1:0-52516 GCA_038248895.1 Candidatus Limnocylindria bacterium
CCAGAAGACCGTGCGCCTGTTACTCGTCGGTTTCAACAACGCCTGCCGCTAACGTCTGGTTCCGGCTGCGCTCCAGGCGGGCGCGCCTGATGCGCGCGAGCCGCTCCCCGATCTGGATCTCCATCCCCTGGTCGCTCGGGTCGTAGAAGACGCGACCGGCGAGCTCGTCCGGAAGGTATTGCTGGTCGACATCGCCGTTCTCGAAGTCGTGCGGGTAGCGGTAGCCGCGGCCCCAGCCGTGCTCACGCGACAGTCGGCGGTGCGCCGAGGGGCGCAGGTGGAGCGGAACCGGCAGGCGGCCGTGCTCCTCGACCTCGGCCAGCGCGCTGAAGTACGCGGCTCCGGCGCGGTTCGACTTCGGGGCCGACGCCACGTACGCGGCGGCCTGCGCGAGCGCGTACTGCGCCTCCGGCAGGCCGATCATCTCGACCGCCTGCATGGCAGCGACCGCGATCTGCAGTGCCCGGGGATCGGCATTGCCGACGTCCTCGCTGGCCGCGATGACGATCCGCCGGGCGATGAACGTCGGGTCCTCGCCGGCCGCGACCATCGACGCGCACCAGTACAGCGCCGCATCGGGGTCGTTGCCGCGCATCGATTTGATGAAGGCCGATGCCGCCTCGTAGTGCTCGTCGCCGACCCGGTCGTACTGCAGCAGCCGTTGCTGCGCCGCCTCGGCAACCGCATCGGCGGAGGTGGCAGCACCGTCGTGGGTGACCGCCGCCGCGGCGTCGAGGATGTTCAGCGCGGAGCGCGCGTCGCCCCCGGCGAGGTCGAGGAGCGCCTCGCGCGCCTGGGGCGCGAGCATCACGCGGCCGGCAAGGCCGCGATCGGTGTCGGCGAGGGCCCGGTCGACGATGCGGCCCAGCGCATCGGTGTCGAGCGGCTCCAGGCGGTAGACGCGCATCCGTGACAGCAGCGGCGAGTTGATCTCGTAGTACGGGTTCTCCGTCGTCGCACCGATGAGGGTGATCGTCCCGTCCTCGACGTGCGGCAGCAGGGCGTCCTGCTGGCTCTTGTTGAACCGATGCAGCTCGTCGATGAAGGCCACCACGCGCCCGCCGGCGTCGCGCAGGGCCTTCGCCTCCGCCACGAGGGCGCGGATGTCGGCCACGCCGCTCGATACCGCCGAGAGCTGGCGCCACGTCCCGCCGGCCCGGTCGGCGAGCAGCCGCGCCAGCGTCGTCTTGCCGCTTCCCGGCGGTCCCCACAGCACGAGGCTCGGCAGGAAGCCGGGCTTCACGACCTTGCTCAGCGCACCGTCCGGACCGATGAGGTGGTCCTGCCCCACGAAGTCGTCGAGCGTCCGCGGTCGCATCCGCGCCGCGAGCGGCGCGTCGGGCGCCAGCTCGGCACCGAACAGCGGCTCGGAGGCAGTGATCCCGGTCGGTCGGCGCGGCATCTCCCGATTATGATGCCTGCATGGAACAGAACCTCCGCGTCCCCGGCCCGACCCCGATCCCGATGGAGGTGCGCGAGGCCCAGTCGCGACCGATGATCGACCACCGTGGGACCGAGTTCGCGGCGATGCAGCGTGGCATCGTGAAAGGTATCGGTCCGCTCATCGGGACATCGGGAGAGGTGCTGCTCCTCACCGGTTCCGGGTCCGGCGCGCTCGAGGCAGCCGTCGTCAACACGCTCTCACCCGGCGACCGCGTGCTCGGCGTCACCATCGGTGCCTTCGGCGACCGATTCGCGAAGATCGCGGAGGCATTCGGTGCCGAGCTGGACCGGCTGAGCGTTGCGTGGGGCGAGGCCGCCGATCCAGAGGCCCTGCGGAGCCGGCTCGCGGCGGACGGGCCGTACCGCGCCGTCCTCATCACGCACAACGAGACCTCGACCGGCGTCACGAACCCCCTGCGTGAGCTGGCCGCCGTCGTGCGTGACGCGCCCGGCGACCCGCTGCTCCTGGTCGATGGCATCAGCGGCCTGGGGGCGATGGCGTTCGAGATGGACGCGTGGGGGGTCGACCTCGTCGTGAGCGCCAGCCAGAAGGCCTGGATGGCGTCACCGGGGATCGCCATCGCCGCCCTGTCCGATCGGGCACGCGCCGCCGGCGACGCGGCGCGCATGCCGCGCTTCTACTGGGACTTTGGCCGGGCTCGGGAGTGGGCGGCGAAGGGGCAGACGCCGTGGACCCCGGCGGTGAGCGTCCTCTATGGCCTCGAGATCGGCGTGCGCCGCCTCACCGAGGAAGGGCGCGAGCGCACCTGGGCGCGGCACGCGGCCATCGCGGACGGCGTGCGTGGCGGGCTCGAGGCGCTGGGCTTCGCCCTGGTGGCGCCGGAGGCGCATCGGTCCAACACCGTCACGGCCGCCTGGATTCCGGATGGCCTCGAGTGGGGCGCGTTCAATGCCGCCATGCGGGAGCGCGGCCTCGTCGTCGCCGGCGGGCAGGGCAAGTGGGCCGGCAAGATTCTCCGCTTCGGCCACATGGGCGAGGTCGGTTACGACGAAATGGCGGACGCGTTCCGCGTCATGGGCGACCTGCTCCACACCGATGGCGAGGCCGCGGCGGCCGCGGGTCGCACGGCCTACGAGGGTCGGCTGGGCGCTGCCGCCGCCCGGTGAGCGCGGCTCGCCTGCTCCTCGTCCGTCACGGCGTCACCGACTGGAACCGAAGCGGCCGCTTCCAGGGGCATCTCGATCCGCCGCTCGCGGCTGATGGGCGCATCGAGGCAGAGCTCCTCGCCGACCGGCTCGCTGCCGGCGCCGAGGACGAGCGGCCGACACGGGTCATCGCCTCGGGCCTGGCGCGAGCCCACGAGACGGGCCGGATCATCGCCGAACGGCTCGCGATCCCGCTGGCCCTCGACCGGCGGCTGATCGAGATCGGTCAGGGGGAGTGGGAGGGTCGCTCGCACGCCGAGCTGTCCCGCGACGACGCGGAGCGGTACGCCGCCTGGCGCGACGACCCGAATGCCCGGCCACCGGGCGCGGAGGCGATGGACCTCGTCGCGACGCGGACCCGGGACGCCATCGAGGCGATCGTCGCCGACGGCGGAATCCCCTGCGTCGTGACGCACGGCGGAATCCTGCGCGTCCTGGCCTCCCACCTGCTCGAGCTCGGCGCCCGGGGCTGGGACCTCGATGCAGACAACGCCTCGCTGAGCGTGCTGCTCCGCATCGACGACGTCTGGCGGCTCGACCGCTGGAATGACGTCCACCACCTGCTCGGTCGGGTCGCGACCCACGTCGACGAGGAGGACGGGCAGCCGCTGGCGCTGTAGTCCGCCGCTCAGTGGCGGCGCAGCCGCATCGACCGCAGGCGACGGCGGATGGCGAGACCCACGAGCGGCAGCTTGAGCCGGTTCCATGCCGCCTCGAGCCGCTCGACCATCGACGAGCTCGTCGAGCGGCCCGAGTACGCCTGCCAGACCTTGCCCTCGGCGATCGTCCTGATCTCCTCCCGGCGCGTCGGGAGCTGGTCCTCCAGCCACCCCGCGTACTCGTAGAACGTCTCGCTCGGTCGCTGCGAGACGCCGGCACGATCCGCCGCCCAGGCGAGCCGCATCCAGCTCCGATCACCCGGCGCGAGGAAGCGCATGCGGCGTCGCCGCGTGCGCATGCGGCTCCAGACGACGATCGCCGCCAGCAGCACGAGCGCGGCGATGACGATGATGTTGCCGCCCTGCGCACCCTCGCCGGCGGCCGTCGCGTTGCCCTGCTCGTCGACGACCTGGCCGCCGGCGATCGGCTCGAACGAGCTCGGCGCCGTCACGGTCCCGTCGCCCTCGTCGATGCGGCTCGGCAGGTCGACGCCGGCGACCGTGGGGTTAAGTGGCGGGACGACGCCGTCGCCGCGCGGCCGAGCCGGCGGGTCGATCGTCTTGGTGGCCTCGAAGATCTGCCACCCGTAGCCGGGGAAGTAGAGCTCGGCCCACGCGTGGGCGTTCTCGTTGCGGTACTGGTACAGCCCCGACTCGATCGCCTCGCCCGGCGCGTAGCCCACCGCGACGCGGGCCGGGATGCCCAGGGAGCGTGCCATGAGGACCATGGCGCTGGCGTAGTACTCGCAGTAGCCCACCCGCCCGTTCGGGCCGAACAGGAACTGGTCGACGAGGTCGGCGTCCGGGTTGGGCGGAGCGACATCGGTCGAGTAGGTGAACGAGGCATCGGTGCGGAGGTAGTCGGCGATCGCATCGGCCCAGTGGTAGGGGGTGGCGCCATGCGCGTTCGCCTGCAGCTGGCGGGCGAGGGTCCCGACCCGCAGCGTCAGGCCGGTCGTGTCGAGGTAGGCCGCGCTCACCGCCGCCGGGTAGTCGGTGCCGGCACCGATGAGCTGCCCCTCGGTCACGCCGCTGACGAGCGCCGTGACCTGGTAGCCGGTGTCCGGCTGAATGGCGGAGGCGGCGTCGATCCCACCCAGAAACGGGCCGCCGTCCGGCTGCTGGATGACGACCGGGGCGTAGATCTTGGTCGGGTAGCCCGGCACGAAGATGTTGCGCCCCACGTCGCCCTGGAGCACGACCAGCACGGTGACGCGCGAGAAGTTCTCATCGGTCAGCGGTCGCTCCGGCGTGTCGCCGGGGAAGAGGCGCTCCCCGGCCGGCACCTCGCGCGGCGTCGACTCGGAGCGTTGCCAGCCGTGGCCCGTATACGTGTCGTAGGTGACGGTGCGCATGTAGTAGGCGTGATCCGCCTGGAGCTGGAGGACCGGCGCGTCGTCGCTGAACCAGGTGCCGCGCACGGTGAACCCGGACCCGAAATCCGCCCCGGAGATGCGCGCCGCGGGGTTGCTGAGACCGCCCACGACGCCCTCGAGCTGGCTGCGCACGTCGCTCCAGACGACGTCCATGTTTCGCCACGCCGCGGTCAGGGGCGCCGCCACCGCGACGCTGGTGAGGATCCAGGCCAGCGCGATCGAGGCGGCGATGAAGGTCAGGCCCGACCGCATGATGGAGATCGGCACCTCGACGTTCTCGTTGACCCGCCGCGCCTGCCACCCCTCCTCGCGGGTGATCAGCGCCGCCCGCAGCCAGAGCAGCAGTGCCGCCACGCAGAAGAGGATCAGGTAGCCGAACAGGTCGGTCACCGTGGCCGAGAGGTTGATGATGAGCGAGCCGCCGACGAGGAGGATGGCATCGAGCACGCGGTGATGGCGGTAGAGCGTGTAGGTGGCGATGAACGCGACCGACCACATGATCACGCCGAGACCGATGGCGTACGGGCTCAGCTGTGGCGCGAACCCGCCATCGAGCACGATGCGCAGCCACTCGAGTGACTCGCCACGGAGCGCGAGCAGGCGTCCAACCTGGCCGTGCTCGACGAAATACTCGCCGCCGACCGACCAGAGAACGACGCCGGCGCCGAGCAGCGCTCCGGCGGGCAACGTCACGAGCACGCTCAAGGGGAGCAACGCCAGGACCGCGCCGACGAGGACGCCCCAGAATGCGACCGGCACCAGGAAGTCGGCGTCGCGCAGCCAGTCGGCGGACTGCACCGACCAGCCGACGCTGAGCAGCATCACGAAGAGGAGGAAGAGGCTCAGCCAGCCTTCCCGCGGGCGCAGGAACCGATGCAGCCAGTCAGGCACGAACCCGCTCCCGCGCCCCGAGGGCGTCGGCGATGTCGGTACCGGCCTGCAGGAAGCGGTGGCCGATGTCGTATTCCGCCAGGGCATGCCGGATGGCGGCGAGCTCGGCTCGCGACTCGTCGTCGTCGCGCCCCACGAAGCTCGCCCGGTCGAGGAGGACGACCATGACGCCGACCCCGCGGCGCCGCAGCGTGGCGAGCGCGCGCACCCACTCGCGGTCGGTAGAGCCGGTGACGATGCACAGCGTCATCCCGCGTCGCAGCTGCGGCATCGTGGCGAGGACGACCTCGGCGAGAGGATGCGCACCGTCGGGTTGCACGTTGGCGAGCAGATGCAACACCTTCTGCTCGACGCGCTGGCCGCGATCGGGCGTCAGGGTATGGATCCGCCGCGCCGATGCCGTGAGGCCCACGGCCCGGTTGGCGGAGAGCGTCTGGATCGCGATCGAGGCGGTGGCGGTGACGGCGGTCTCGACCGACGCCGAATCCCCCACGCCGGCATGGGCTGCCCGCTCCAGGTCGAGCAGCAGCCACAGGTCGGCCGTCTGCTCCAGGTCGAACTCCTTCACCTGCAGCTCGTTGTGCCGAACGCTGGAGAGCCAGTGGATGCGGTTGATGGCGTCACCGTGGTTGTAGGGACGAATGCCGGTGATGAGCGGCGAGACCGCTTCGAAGCGGCGCCGCGTGGGCGTGCTGCCATCCACGGGCGAAGCGGGGAGGCGCCAGTTCGGCAGTGGCACGACCTTCGGAAAGACCACGACGCTCGTCGGCTGACCCACCGTCATCTCGGTGGTGAAGAGGCCGAACGGGTCGCCGGTGCGCACCTTGAGCGGCCCGAGCCGGAACGAGCCGCGGCGCAGCAGCGTCACCTTGGCGATCCATTGGCGGCTGCCCTCGGGTCGCACCCCGATGACCCTGCCGGGAAGCGTCGCCGGCAGGTTCGACTCGTTCCACAGCTCCACCCAGGGCTTGCTGAACTTCGTCTGGTTGTCGACCCGGTACACCGCCTGCAGCACCTCGCCCACCTGGCCACGCGGGTTCAGCACGTGGTAGCCGGCACGCACGCCGCGCAGGCCCCGCCGGGCGTACCACCGCGCACCGAAGACGAGCGCGGCGACGAGGTAGAGCAGGAAGAAGAGAAAATTGATGCCCGTGCTGAAAGCGGCGACGAGCAGCACGGTCCCGAGGAAGACGAACCGGAGCTGGCGCGCCAGGCTGAGCATGACGGTTCAGACGCCCGCGGCGGCTAGACGGTTGCCCCGGTCGGCTCGCCGAGCGGCACCTGGGCCAGCACCTCGCGCACGATCGCGTCCGGATCCACTTCCCGCAGGCTCGCCTGGCTCTTCACGATGAGCCGGTGGGCGAGGATCGGGACGGCGAGCTGCTTCACGTCGTCCGGGATGGCGTAGTCCCGGCCGTCCATGGCCGCGGTGGCCTGGGCGGCACGATAGAGGTTGATGCTGCCGCGCGGCGACGCGCCGAGGTAGACATCGCCGTGCTCGCGGGTGGCCCCGGTGAGGCGCACGATGTACTCGGCGACCGCCTGATCCACGTAGGTCTCCTTCGTCGCCGCCTGGAGCTGGCGCAGCTCCTCGGCGTCGATCACCTGGCGGAGCTCCTCGATGGGATGACGCCGCTTCTGCTCATCGAGGATGACGATCTCCTCCATCGGCTTCGGGTACCCCATTCGCAGGCGGAGCATGAAGCGGTCGAGCTGCGCCTCGGGGAGGGCGAACGTGCCCTCGTATTCGATGGGGTTCTGCGTCGCCATGACGAGGAACGGTGATGGCATCTGGTACGTCACGCCGTCGATCGTCGCCTGCCGCTCCTCCATCGACTCGAGCAGCGCCGACTGGGTCTTGGGCGTGGCACGGTTGATCTCGTCGGCCAGGACCACCTGGGCCATGATCGGTCCGGGTCGGAACTCGAACTCCTGCGTCTTCTGGTTGAAGATCGAGAGCCCGGTGACGTCGCTCGGCAGCAGGTCGGGGGTGAACTGGATGCGACGGAAGGTGCAACCGATGGAGCGGCTGATGGCCTTGGCGAGCATCGTCTTGCCGACGCCGGGCACGTCCTCGATGAGGATGTGCCCCTCGCACAGAAGGGCCACCATCGCCAGTCGCACCTCGGCATGCTTGCCGACGATCACCCGCTCGACGTTCGCGACGACGCGCTCGGCGGCCTCCTGGACGTTCTTCACCATGCAGCAGTCCTTACCTGTGGTCTCGGGCGGCATTGGACCGCCTCCCCTTGTGCCAGACAATACCCCAGAGCGTTACACACCGGTTCATGTGACATTTCGGTGCGGGACAGCCAGTGGGGCCGGGGCCGGCCCCCACCGATTCATCGCTGGTCGGACGCCTGATGACGCTTTCCGGTGCGGTTCGGCGATGAATCGGCGGGAGGCCGCCGTGGATCGCGCCCCGGGCGTCGCCCGCGAGCACTCCGCGCCACGCGCCGACCAACGGACCCAGCCCCGCATGACCGGGCAGTCGTAGGGACGCGTGCCTGACCCCGCCGAGCGCCCTTGGCATGACCGGGCAGTCGTACGGACCGCGTGCCTGACCCCGCCGCGCGCCCCTGGCATGACCGATACGTCATGGGGCGACCACGTTGGGCAGACGTGCGGTCATCGATACGACCGCGGTGTCATGGGGGGAACGAGGGCCGGCCGGCGCCAGCGGCGACGCTCCCTCACCCGCCGCTGGTGAGCCGCAGCCATTCGGCCATGACGCGGCCGCCGATGGGTGCGGCGAGGCCCGAGCCGGATCCACCACCTTCGACCAGCACCGCGATCGCGATCGCCGGGTCACCGCCTTCCTGTGCCGGCGCGAAGCCGATGAACCACGAATGGGGTGCCTGGCCCTCGGCGCGTTGCGCCGTCCCGGTCTTGCCGGCGGTCGCGGCGTCGCCGATGCCGTAGAGCTTCACCGCCCCCTGGCCCGCGTAGAGCGTCCCGAGCTCGCCCTCGACCGCGTCGACCATCGCACTCCGCGTCGCCTGCGCCGCAGCCGCGGAGATGACCCGACTCCCGCCGCCGGTGCTGGTTCGCTCGAGGATCGTATCGGCCGGGCCGGCTGACGGATCGGTCGCGTGGGCGCGTACATCGCGCACCGCGGTGAGGCCCGGCATCACGCCTCCGTTGGCGATCGTCGCCGCCAGCAGGGACATCTGGACCGGGGTGACAGTGACCTGCGCCTGGCCGAAGGCGGCACTCGCCAGCTCCACGTCGTCGCTGATCGGCCCGCAGCCATCATCGCCCGGCGCGCTGACGTAGCTCGCCGACACGGGCAACGCGCGACTGCCGGTGCCGATGCCGGTCGTCTCGCAGAACCCGAAGCGCCGCGCGTACTGGAGAAACCGCTCGGCGCCCAAGTCGAGCCCGACGTGGGCGAAGAAGATGTTGCTCGAGACCTGGAGGGCAGGCGACAACGGCCACAGGTCGGGCTGCAGGTTGCCGAGATCGTGCTCGCGGATCGTGAAGCCGTCGACGACGAATCCGCTGCTCTCCTGGTCGGGCTGATCGGGAAACGTCGTCTGCGGCGTGATGACGCCGGCGTCGAGCGCGGAGGCGGCGGTGAAGATCTTCATGATCGACCCGGGCACGTAACGGCCCTGGCGCGCACGATCGACGAGGGGATCGCCGTCGCGGGCGGTGATGGCATCCATGGGCGGCCCGGCATCGGCGGGCACGCCGGAGATCGGCGTCGCGTCGAACGTGGGCGTGGAGGTCATCGCCAGCACCTCCCCCGTCCGCGGGTCGATGGCAACGATCGCACCCGCCGAGGCACCGAGCTGCGCGGCGGCGAAGTCCTGGAGACGCCGGTCGATCGTCAGCGTCAGGTCCTTCGGCTCGGTCCGGCGCGCCATGATGTCGTTGATCAGGTCACGCAGCGGGTTGGGATCGGCGCGTCCGGTGAGGACATCGTCGTAGACGCGCTCCAGGCCCGTGGTGCCAAAGCGCAGGCTGGCGTAGCCGATGACGTGACTGAAGGCCGGATCGGTGTACGTGCGGCGGCTGATGCCGTCGAGCACCTGGCTGGACGCGAGCACCTGCCCGTTCGCGTCGAAGATGGTGCCGCGCAGCGCACTGCGGCGCGCCGCGATGACCTGTGGGTTCTCGGCCCGGGCGTTGAGCGCACCGGCGTCGACGACCTGCCACCAGCCAAGACCGCCGCTGACGACGACGAAGGCGAGGAGCAGGTAGACGGCGAGGCGCCGCACGTTGGTGGCGATCATCGATCGTCCGGGCCGATGCCCTGCTCCCGCTCGGCGGCGAGGGTCGTGCGGTGCGATATCGAGAGGAGGAGACCGATCATGAGAAAGCTGGCGAGGATGCTCGACCCGCCGTAGCTGACGAAGGGCAGCGTGATGCCGGTGAGCGGGATGAGCTTGAGGTTGCCGGCGACGATGATGAGCGACTGCAGCCCGAGGCTGGTGGTGACGCCGACCGCCAGCAGCGCGCTGAACTCGTCACGTGCCAGCACCGCGACGCGCAGGCCACGGAAGACGAGCATCAGGAACATCGCCAGCAGGGCGAAGGCCCCGACGAGGCCGAGCTCCTCCGCGATCGCCGCGAAGATGAAATCGGTGTGCACATAGGGGATGGTCGCCGGCAGCCCCTGACCCAGGCCCTCGCCGAAGAGGCCGCCCCGCGCGAGCGCAAAGAGGCCGCGCACCGGCTGGAAGCCCGATCCTTGCGCGTCGGCGAACGGATCGATCCAGATGTCGACCCGCGCCGCGACGTGGGGGAAGAGGCGATAGGCGAGGTACGCCCCGGCGACGAAGAGGAGGAGACCGATGAGCACGTAGCTGCGCCTGCCCGTCGCCACGAACAGCATCGTCAGGAAGATGCCGAACAGCAGGAGCGCCTGGCCAAGGTCGTTCTGCCGCACCACCACCAGCATCACCGCGCCGAAGAGGGCAAGCATCGGCAGCAGGTACGGCAGCGGCGGGACACGGATCGGGCCGATGCGCAGGCTCGCCTCGGTGAGCAGGGCGCGGTTGTCGGCCAGGTAGCCGGCGATGAAGACGACGAGGATGATCTTGATCAGCTCGCCCGGCTGGATGGCCACCGGACCGAGGTCGATCCAGAGCCGCGCCCCGTTGACGTCGTAGCCGAACAGCGCGGTGAAGGCCAGCAGACCGATGCCAATCGCCGCCCAGGTGTACTTGTAGTGGCGCAGCAGCCCGTCGTCGCGCAGCCCGATGGCGACCACGAGCATCGCCAGGACGCCGCCACTGAACCAGATCATCTGCGTCTGCGCGACGTCCAGCTGGAGGCCGAATGCCTGCGTCTTCTCCAGGTCCGGCGCGAGACGGTTGAGCATCACCAGTCCGATCCCGCCGATGGTGCCGACGAGCGGCAGCATGAGCTGGTCGCCGCGATGTCCCGAGACGACGAGCAGCCCATGCGCGACGAGCATGAGGAGCAGGTACGCGACGGGCAGCGTCAGCGGACCCGCCTCGAGGACACCGGCCCGCGCGATGTGGGTGACCACGAACCCGAGCGGAACGAGGACCGCGAGCGCGAGGAGCATCCGCAGCTCCGCCCAGCGCCAGGCGAGAGTCAGACGCATGCGATCAGCGTTCGAGGCGCATCCGGACGCGCCCGATCATGATCTCGTCACCGTAGCTGAGTGCCACCGGGCGTTCGATTCGGTGCCCGTTGACGTAGGTGCCGTTCGTGCTGCCCTGGTCCTCCACGAACCAGCTGCGACCCCGGAAGGTGAGCATTGCGTGCGTCGCGGACGCGAACTCGTCCTCGACGTAGATCGTGTTGTTCACGTTGCGACCCATCGAGTTGATCGGCCCCAGCGCGATGGTCGTGCCCGCCGGCGGCTCATCCTCGGGCGACTCGAGCACGCCGAGGCGGCCGATGCCGGTGCGGCTCGCCAGCTGCTGCGCCTCGGCGCTGCGCAGGTCGCGCGTCAGCGACCGCGCAAACCCAAAGAGGATCACGTAGAGGAGCGCCACGAACCCAAGCTGAAGGATGAGCAGCAGGACGCGCAGGATCTCCCCGGTCATCCGCGGACCTGGAACTCGATCGCCGTCGTGCCGATCCGGATCACGTCGCCGGGTCCGAGGGCAATCTCGCTCACCGCCTGTCCGTTGACGAATGAGCCATTCCGCGAGCCGAGGTCGGCGAAGCCGTACGCGCCGTGCTGCAGCTTCAGCTGGCAGTGGTGCCGGCTGACGAGCGGATCGTCGACGATCACGTCGTTGTCGCTCGCTCGCCCGACACCGATGACCGGCCCGCCGAGATCGAACTGGACCGCAGCGTGGCCCTCGGTGCTGACGAGCAGGTAGGCGCGCGTCGCCGAATCCGGCGGTGCCTCGGCGGCGGCCTGCCTGAAGACCATCGTGTCCGATGAGGCGGGCATCGGCCTGTCCTCGCGGAGCCGATCCCCACGCTCGTCGACGACATTGGCGGCGACGCGAACGTCGCCGCGCGGGACGCCGTTGTCGGCCATGACGCGCACCCGCGGCCGCGCGACGAGCGTGTACCGCTCACGCCGTGCATGCGCGAGCGCTCCGTGGCCGAGGTCGTCCTCCAGCGAGCCGCGATACGACGCGAACGACTCGAAGTCCCGCGGGTTGAGATGCAGGTCGTAGTGGTTCGGCACGAGGATCCCCTGGTCACGGAAGGACTTGTTCGTGTCCATCGCGCGCTCGACGCGCTTGGCAAGCGTGACCGGCTGGATCCGTGCCCCGAGCCTGCCGGCCGGTGCCTCGAAGAGGCGCTGGAGGAAGGTCTCGACGCGCGAGAAGATGCTCATTCCGGCTCGGATGCTAACAGGTGCGCCGGACCGGAGACGCCTGGGGTTCCGGCGTCCGGTCGGACCGAGTACGCGGTACGAACGGCGGCGCCGAAGGTACCAAGCGGCTGTGGGGAGCACCTTGAAGTCGCCGCTATACTTTGCGACCCGACGCTGCCAATGGCCGGGATCGACGTGGTACCTGGATGCCCGAAGCACTCACCGAATCCTTCTGCGAACGCTGCGGCACGCGCTATGACTTCAAGGCGCCGACACGGCTGAATCCGCTGCGCCGTGGGCGCGGCCTGGTGACGGGCCTCAAGAACTACATCATGAGCCAGGACGCGCTCTCCGACAGCGTCGGGGACGCGATGCGATCCGAGGCCGATGCGGTGGCAGTCGTGCAGCTCGAAGCGTTCCACGACGCCTTCAACTTCTGCATCGACTGCCGCCAGTACACGTGCACCAACTGCTGGAACGACGGCGCCGGCCGCTGCCGGTCATGCGCGCCGGTTCCGGGCACCGACGATCTCATCGAGCGGTTCGAGGCGACGTTCGCGGCCCAGCACCCCGACGCCAACGGATCGGCGCCAGCGGATGCCGTGAGTCTGAACGGCGATGCCACCGGTCAACGCCTCGGCATCGACGCCTGGCCCAGCACCGACCTCAGCAACGGCAACGGGCACGCCGGGTTGGCGGAGTTGGGCGACGCGGCGGCCTTGACGCCGACGGCGAGCGACGAGGTCGCGACGCCATCAATCGAGGCCGTCGCGGCGGATGAAGCACCGGCGCCGGAGGCGGCCGCCGGGCAGCTCGAGCCCATCGCCGCGATCGCGGAGGTGGAAACGCCGCCGGTGATCGCAGAAGATGTGAGCAGCGAGGTGGAGCTGCCGACGCTCGCCGCGGAGGTTCACGCCATCACGGAGCCGGAGCCGCTTCGTGTCGCCGACGAGCCCCCCACCGCCGCGGCGGAATCGGCGGAGCCCGAGCTGCTCGTCGTTGACCACCCGCAGCTGCGGGTGGTGGCCTGGGAACCCGACCAGCCCTACGAGCTGCTTGAGCCGGAGCAGGTCCTCGCCGAAATCGAGGCGACCGATGCGGTCGAGGCGGTCGAGGCGACCGAAGCGGTCGATGAGCCGCCACGCATTGCCGGCGATGATGGTTTCGAGCTCGACGCCGCCCCTGCCGCCGCCAGCGCGTCCGAGCCGGCCGAACCCGAGCCGATGCCGGCTCCCGAGCGTCGCACGCTCCGCCCCATCGGCGACACCATCCTCCACCTTCCTCGCCCGAGCGAGCGTCCAGCCCAGGCTCCGGCCGCGGCGGCGGACGACGATCCACTGGCCGTGGCGCGCCGGGCGCAGATGGAGCTCCTGGGCCTCGATGATCCGGGCCAGGGAGTCGTTCGCCCCGAACGGCCACGGGTAATGCCGTACCGCTCCAGCGGAGCCGCCATGCCGCCCGGGGAGCTCGCCGCGCGGGCCGCGGAGGCCAACGGCTCGAGCGGCTTCTGGGACGCGTCATCGCGGGAGGTCGCGGACGCGATCACCGCGATCGGCGTCCAGAACTGTGGGTCGTGCGGCCTCTCGCTCTCCGCGAGCGCTCGCTTCTGTCGCCGCTGCGGCGGCCGCCAGGCACAACCGGCCTGACCCAGCGCCGGGCGTCAGGCGCTCGGCGCGTCCTTCTTCGGGGTGCTCGCGGGCGTGGTCGTGGGCGACGTGCCGCCAGACGGGGTCGAACCCGCGGAGGGGGCATCCGACCCAGCGGGCTCGGCGGGCTTCGGCGGCTGCCCGGTCCCGGATCCGGCGGCGCGGCCACTCGCTTCGCCGCCACTCGCTTCGCCGCCACTCCCTTCGCCGCTCCCCCGTCGTGAGTCGTTGCGGTAGAAGCCGGAGCCTTTGAAGATGATGCCGCTGGGAAAGATGACCCGGCGCAGCGCACCGCCACACACCTCGCATGCCGAGGGGCCATCCTCGGTCATGCCATGGATCACTTCGATGACGTGGCCGCAGTCACGGCAGCGGTAGTCGTAGGTCGGCACGGGCCGGAATCATTGCAGCCATCGTCGACGGCCGCAATCTGCCTCGGGCGCATCTCGCCGACGTGTGGCCGGCCGCTCTGCTCCCGCGTGCTCAGGCGGTGGTGCTGCGCGAGGCGAGCCGGGGCAGCCAGCTGCGCCGTGCCGCCGCGGCCGCAGGGCCCGGCTGGTGCGTGACGACGCGGGCCAGGTGATGGAGGTCGGTCGCGATCTGGTCCTTGGGGAACTTGGTGATCACCGGCATGCCTTCGTTGGCGGCGATGACCGCCTTCGGACCGCTCGAGACGATCGTCGCCGCCACGGGCATGTTGAGGGCGCTGCTGATGTCGGCGACGCTGATGCCATGGTTGGCGCGGTTGACGACGACGCGAATGACATCTGCGAGGCCGAGCTCTCGCGCCATGTCGAGGAATTGCGAGCTGTTGCGGACCGAGCCCATCTCCGGCGTGACCACGAGCAGGATCTCGCTCGCGAGCGTGAGCATTGCCATGGTGCGATCGGCGTAGCCGGGATGGTTGTCGACGATGATCCAGCTGTGCTGCTGCCGTGCCCAGCGCAGCGCCGCGAGGAGCAGGTCGACGCTGACGCGCTCGGAATCGCCGGGGTCGGTGCCCCAGGTGAGGACGCGGACGCCGCTTGCGGCGTGGACCGAGGTGATCTGCTCGAAGGCGGCATCGGTCCATTCCTCGGTGGGGCTGTCGGCCAGGTCGGCGAGGCCCATGGTCGCGGGGGCGTCGAGGACCGCGGTGATATTGCCGACGCCCACGTCGGCGTCGAACAACAGGACCGATGCATGGGTCTGCTCACGGAGCGCGACGGCCAGGTTGACCGAGATCGTCGTCTTGCCGACCCCGCCCTTGGGAGCGAAGACGCTCACCACCTCGCCCTCGCCCACGGTCTCGCTCGCATCCTGCTGATCGGCCCACGCGCCCGACTCGGCGGGAAGCTGGTGGCCACTGCGAATGAGCATCGCCTGGAGGCGGAAGACGAGGGCGTCGGCCGGCTGCGGCTTCATGGCGATGTCGTCGCGTGCCAGCGTCTCGCCGAGGTCGGGAAGGTCGTTTCCCAGCAGCAGCAGCGTCGCCACCCCGTCGACATCGGCGAGGGCACCGCGGACGGCGGCGAAGGCATCGGTCGGGAGGTCGCAATCCACGACCGCAAGCAGTGGCCGGGCGGCGACGAGATCGGCGGTGGGATCGATGACCTCGAACCCGGCCCCGGCGAGCGCATCACGGTAGGCCTCGCTATCGGCGGTCGTGACGGCGAGCAGAACGGACGGACGGTCCATGGGACTCCCTTTGCGGATGGGGCGCGCGAGATGCGCCGGACCGCATCAGTGTCGCTGTGCACCAGAATGCACCGCAATGGGACCAGGGCCCACGTCCGCCTGCCCCGAAGGTACCGGGGAGACCGGGACGCAGCGATGGTCAGTTGCGCACCATCCGCATGCCGCATTTCGGACAATAGAAGGCTCCCTTTGTCTGCGCCTCGAAGCCGCAGTGCGCGCATGTCAGCCCGGTGTGGAGGCCCGCCTGCGGCAGACGTGCCTGCTCCGCGGCGCCGAGGGTGTAGCCAGTCGCCACGACCTGCTGATAGAGCGACGAGACGAGCTTCTGCCCTATGCGCTCGGTGTCGCCCCGCAGTCCCTTCCCACCCCAGCCGACGACCGACCGCACGATCAGCTCGCCGGACAGCTCGTCGAAGTGGCTCGCCAGGCCGCCCACGATCGCGTTGTACTCGGGGTAGCCGCTCGTGTCCGTCTCACCGTGGAGCAGGCCGCAGATGAAGGAGTCGACCGTCATGTCGAGGGCATCGGTCAGCTCGAGCACGTAGAGGCCGTGGCGGCCGATGGGTCCCACATCGCGACGCGCCAACACCCACTGCTGCATCTCGTTGAAGCGCTCGATGGCGGGCGCCGCCTCGGTGTACTCGATCGGCAACGGCTCGACCACCTCGATCGGTGTCTGGCTCAGCGGCTCGACGATGGCCGGCAGGGTGGCGACGGCGTTCGGATCGCCCATGACCCGCAGGCCATCGCTGCTCTTGGCGACGAACGAGAGCTTCAGCGCGTAGCTCTGCGCGGTCACCTCTTCCTGCACGGCGACCGGCGGCGCGGGTGCTTCCTGCGCCTTCTTGTTGCGTCTCAGGAACGACATGCGCGTTCGTCACGGACCTCGATGCGGGTGGGCAGCGGTGCCGATTCTACCAGTCAGGACCCACAGCTCCGCCATGAGCCGAAGGGGCTAGGAATCGCCTCCGGAGACCGACCGGGTGGTCAGCTGCGCCAGCTGACGCTCCAGGTCGGCGAGCCGGCCGCGCTCCTTCGCCACGACCTGGGCCGGGGCGCGGTCGACGAACGACGGGTTGGCCAGCAACGTCCGGATCCGATCAACCTGCGCACGCAGCTCCGCGTCGCGCGCCGCTGCCCGCTCGGTCGCGGTCGCGGCGGCGACCGGATCGGCGCCGAGCCAGGCGACACCGAGCTGGCTCGTCGCGGCGGCAGCGGGGCGCTCCGCTGCGGCCGCGTCGAGGTCGATGGGCCGCACCCGTGCCAGCGGCCCGAGGTAGCGCACCCCGGCCTCGAGCCGCGCGCGATCCGCGGGCGATGCGGGCACGACGTGCAGTGGGAGCCACGCGCCCGCCGGCAGCCCCGCGGCCGTGCGCAGGTTGCGCACGTCACGGATGAGTCCGGTGAGCGCGGTCGCCTCGCGCTCCGCATCCGGGTCGGCGGCGCCCGCGACCGGCCATGGGGCGCGAATGAGGAGCGGCTCGCCACCGGTGGCACGCGGCTCGACGTCGGTCAGCACGGCCCAGATCGACTCGGTGACGAACGGGAGCAACGGGTGCAGGAGGCGCAGCAGGTCGCCGAGCACCTCGGCCGCCGTGAGCCACGTGCGCGCGACGGCGTCGTCGCCGGCATCCGGGGCGCGGAGGTCGACCTTCGCCATCTCCACGAACCAGTCGCAGTAGTCGCTCCAGGCAAGATCGTAGGCGGCGGCGGCGTAGCCGGCCAGATCGAGCCCATCCAGTGCCCGCGTCGCGCGCCCGATGGTGTCGGCGAGCCGCGACCGGATCCAGCGCTCGGGCAGCGTTGCCTCGTCCGCCGGGGTGGCGAGCCGCTCGGGTCGAGCGCCGACGACGAAGCGCGCTGCGTTCCACAGCTTGTTCGTGAAGTTGCGGCCACCGTCGAGCTTCGGCCGCGTGAGCCGCATGTCGCTGCCGGGAGCCGTCCCCGCCACCAGCGCGTAGCGCAGCGCATCGGCACCGATCTCGTCGATCATGCCGATCGGGTCGATCACGTTGCCCTTCGTCTTGCTCATCTTCACGCCACCCTCGGCGCGGATCATCCCGTGCAGGTAGACGGTGTGGAACGGCTCGACATCGGTCAGGAAGAGGCCGAGCATCATCATCCGCGCGACCCAGAAGAAGAGGATGTCGTAGCCGGTCTCCATGACGCTGGTCGGGTAGAAGCGCGCCAGGTCCGGCGTGGCGTCAGGCCAGCCGAGGGTCGAGAACGGCCAGAGGCCGGAGCTGAACCAGGTGTCGAAGATATCGGTCTCCTGGGTCAGCTTCGCCGCGGGGCTTCCGCACTCGACGCAGGCGTCCGGGCCTGCCTCCGCATCGGTCACCGTCACGTGGCCGTCGGGGCAGAACCAGGCCGGGATGCGATGGCCCCACCACAGCTGGCGGCCGACGGCCCAGTCGTGGATGTTCTCCATCCAGTGCGCGTAGACCTTCTCGAAGTGCGCCGGCACGATTCGAGTCCGCCCCTCGCGGACCGAAGCGAGCGCACGCTCGGCCAGCGGTGCGACGCGAATGAACCACTGCACGGACAGGCGCGGCTCGACGACGGTCCCGCAGCGCTCGCAGTGGCCGACCACCATGGCGTGTGGGCGCTCCCCCTCCAGATCGCCGTTCTCGCGCAGCCGGTCGATGATCGCCTCGCGCGCCTCGTACCGGTCACGGCCCACGAACTCGCCGCCGGCGGCGTTGATCCGCGCCTCCTCGTCGAGAACGTCGATCGCCTCCAGGCCGTGGCGCTTGCCGAGCTCGTAGTCATTGGGGTCGTGGGCCGGGGTGATCTTCACCGCGCCGGTGCCGAAGGCGCGGTCGACGTAGTCGTCGGCCACGATCGGCAGGCGGCGCCCGAGGAAGGGCAGCACCACCTCCCGGCCAACGAGCGCCCGGTACCGATCGTCATCGGGATGCACCGCCACCGCGGTGTCGCCGAGCAGCGTCTCCGGCCGCGTGGTGGCGACGCTGATCCACGCCTCCGGGTCGGGCGTGCCGTCCTCGCGGGCGAGGTGGTAGCGGATCGTCCACAGCGTCCCCATCTCGTCGCGATGAATCGTCTCCAGGTCGCTGATGGTGGTGCGGCAGCGCGGGCACCACGTCACGAGCGCCTCGGCGCGGTAGACGAGGCCGGCATCCCAGAGGCGCTTGAACGCAGCGCGAACCGCGCGCGCGCTGGCGTCGTCCATGGTGAAACGCTCGCGACTCCAGTCGACGCTGGCGCCGAGGCGCCGGTGCTGGGATCCGATGATCGGGCGCGTCTCCTCCATGAACCGCTGCATCCGCGCCAGGTATCCGTCCCGCCCCAGCGACTGCCGCGACTCCCCCTCGTCGGCGATGATCTTGTCGAGAACGAACTGGGCGCCGATGCCGGAGTGATCGACCCCCGGCAGCCACAGGGTGTCGTCGCCGCGCA
The DNA here is from genome assembly GCA_038248895.1 of Candidatus Limnocylindria bacterium. Taxonomy (GTDB): domain Bacteria; phylum Chloroflexota; class Limnocylindria; order QHBO01; family QHBO01; genus JAICQM01. The sequence continues at coordinate 19,037 of JBBRWZ010000007.1, forward strand.
TCCGGTGATAGCGGATCATGGTGTCCTCGATCGCTGCGACGAGGGCATGCCCGATGTGGAGCGAGCCGGTGACGTTCGGCGGCGGCTGCGTGATCACGAACCGCTCGGAGCCGGTCGGAGGCGCGGCGGATGGGGCGAAGGCGTCGGCATCCAGCCAGCGTTGGTAGACCGCGGGCTCGGTCGCGCCCGCGTCGTAGCGAGCGGCAAGCTCGCGGTTCGTCGTCGACATCGGTCTGGCGGCTCCTTCGGCGCTCCATGCAGCACAAAGCCCGTTCGCCGAAGGACGAACGGGCTCGTCGTGGTACCACCTTCGCTTCGCGACCGATGTGGCCGCCTCGTCCCCGCGCTATCGGGCGGGACCCGTTCGGCTCGCGTGCGACCTTCGCCCTCGCGCACCGCAGCGGACTTGCAGCCTGTCGATCCGCCTCTCTGTCGCGGCCGTTGGAGGATTACTCCTCACGGTCGTCGCCGTGCGGGAAGTCTAGCAGAGGTTCGGAGTGATGCCTCCCGGTCTCAGCGGGCCTGGACCGTGATCCGCAATGAGCCGTCCGCCTGGCGCTCGACAGTCGATCCGGGCTCGAGGGCGGTGATGGCGCCCACCAGATCCGTATGACGAGCATGCGTGGCGCGGTACACGAACTCGCCGGTCGGCCCGAGGCTGAGGGTGACACCGCGGACCGTGGCGAGGCGTTCGAGGCGCTGTTTGAAGGAGGTGATGGCGCCGAACGAGCCGAGACCCTTGACCATGATCGCCGTCGCGACCTCGTCCGCGTCCTCACCGGTCCCCGTCGGCGTCGTCGCTGTGCTCGGGGCGGGCCGCGCGTCGAGCTCGGCGAGCCGATCGGCAAGCTGCGCGTCGCGCGCGGCCGGACTCGGCGTCTCGCTCTCCGTTGCCGACACCTCGGGGACGGCCCCGGCGGCCACGACCGCCTCGGCTGCCTCCGGTGTGGCAGCGGGTTCGTCGCGCGGGGGCGCGTCACGGTCGATGCCAAGCTCCGCGAGCCGCGCGTTCAGCGAGGCGGTTGGCGTCGTAACGGGCGGGGCCGGCGTGGCGCCCGTGGCCTCGAGTGATGGCGGCTTGGGCATGCGGCGCGCAGCAGCCACGAACGAGGCAGGGTCGCTGATGTCGACCAGCTGTGCGAAGTAGGCATCCAGGTCGCGCTCGTAGGTCGCCACCCGCTCGCGCACCGATGTCACCTCCGCCTCGCTGCGCGTCGCGTGGTCGGCGAGCTGTTGCTCCAGCTGCTGGCGTCGCGCCGCAACCTTGTGCGCCGCCTCGGTGTTGATCCGCTCGATCTCGGCCTTGGCCCAATCACCCACGCCGGCGATGTCCATCTCGTTCGTGCGACGGAGCTCATCTGCGCGCTCGGTGGCGTGGGACTCGAGCTCCTCAACGCGAGCATCGACGGCGGACCGCAGGTCCGCCACGGACCCGGTTCGCTCCTCGTCGGCAACGCCACGCATCGCATCCACCAGGCTGCGCAGGAACTCCGAGCCGCCCTCCTCGCCCGCGGCCGCCCCACGGTCATCCGCGGCCGGCGGCGGCGTCGGGGAAGCCGCATCTTCGGCAGGAGCGGCGGGCGCATCGGCACCCTCCGCCATGGGGGTTTCGGTCGAGTCCAGCGTCCCGGCCGACCCGTCCGCGACCGTCGTCGGGTCGCTCGGCGCAGCCGACGTCTCAGGCGTCTCGACGGCGTCGCCTGCTGCCGCCGGGGCCTCTTCCTCGTCGTTCGACCAGGGGAGGCGGAAGCTGGGTCGTCGGGCGGACTGCGTCATGGCACTCGATACGTGACGGGCTTGGCAGCTGCCGCGACAGCAGCAGCGGCATCGTACGCCGGACGATGGCGGCGCCTTGATGCGTCCAAGGTACCGCGCCGGAGACTCCGATCGTACCTCCCACCGGCATTGCTACCATCGGGCCGATGAATGACGTGATGCTCGCCGACTGGATCACCGTCCTCCTCCGCGTGCTCGCCATCGCGGTCGCCGCCGCTGTCGCGATCTGGCTTGGGCGACGCGTGCTGCGCATCTCGGTGCGGCGCCTCCTCGAGCGCGAGGAGCACGACGAGTCGCTCGGCGTGCTGCCGCAGCGCGAGCTGCAGCGCCGGGTCGCCACCATCGAGACGCTGACGACCCGGGTCGCGACGGCCGTCATCGGCATCATCGCGGTGCTGATGATCCTCCAGACGCTCGGGATCGAGATCGGCGCCGCCATCGCCGGCCTCGGTGTGGTGGGCATCGCCGTGGGCCTCGGCGCGCAGACGCTCGTGAAGGATTGGCTGTCGGGGATCTTCGTGGTGCTCGAGAATCAGTACAGCCGGGGCGACGTCGTCTCGGTCGCCGGCGTCACCGGCTCCGTCGAGGACTTCTCGCTGCGCCGCACCACGCTCCGCGATCTGTCGGGGACGGTGCACACCGTCCCGAACGGCGCGATCGTCGTCGCTTCGAATCTGACCCGCGTATGGGCACGGGTCAACCTCGACGTCAGCGTCGGCTACGACACCGACATCGAGCGGGCGACCGCCGTGATCGACCGCATCGGCGCCGAGATGCTGGCCGACGAGACATGGAGCGAGCGAATGATCGAGGCGCCCGGCGTGGTGCGCGTCGACGCCCTCGGCGACTCCGGCGTCACGCTCAAGGTTCTAGGCCAGGTGCGGGCCGCCGAACAGTGGGCCGTCGCCGGCGAGCTGCGCAAGCGCATCCTCGCCACGTTCGCCCGCGAGGGTATCGAGATCCCGTTCCCGCACCGCGTGATGATCAGCCGCTCCGTCGGCAGTGGCCCCGGCGAGCCGGCGGCGGAGGCCGGGCGGCGGGACGCCACGGACACCAACGACGCGGGGGCGATCGTCGCAGACTGACGAGTCCCGGCAGCCGTCCAGGTCGTGGGCGACGAACCTTAGGCCGATTCCTCGGCGCGCTCAGGGCGCGGCGCCGCCTTCGGCCGTCGCGGGCGGGGCTCCGCATCATCCGTCTCGGTCAGCAGCATCGGCGGCTGGCCGTGCTCGATCGTCTCGCCGGTGATGACCACCTTGCGCACATCGGTTCGCTCGGGGATGTCGTACATCACGTCGAGGAGCGCTTCCTCGACGATGGTGCGCAGCGCCCGTGCCCCGGTCTTGCGGTCGAGGGCGAGCTTCGCGGTTGCGTCGAGGGCGTCCGGCGTGAAAACGAGCTCCACCTTGTCGAGCGACAGGAACTTCGTGAACTGGCGCGTCACCGCGTTCCGCGGCTCGGTGAGGACCCGCATCAGGTCCGCCTGGTTGAGCGCGGCGAGGTTCACGACCACCGGCAGGCGGCCGACGAACTCGGGGATGAGGCCGTAGTGGATCAGGTCCTCCGGCATCATCTTGTCGAGGATGGCGCGCCGCTCGTTGCGCGATCGCTGCGACTGCGAGCCGAAGCCGATCCCCCGCTTCCCGACCCGGTCCTCGACGATCGACTCGAGCCCCTCGAAGGCGCCGCCACAGATGAACAGGATGTTCGTGGTGTCGATCTGGATGAAGTCCTGGTGCGGGTGCTTCCGGCCGCCCTGCGGCGGCACGTTGGCGACCGTGCCCTCGAGGATCTTCAGGAGCGCCTGCTGGACTCCCTCGCCGGACACGTCCCGCGTGATCGATGGGTTGTCCGTCTTGCGCGCGATCTTGTCGATCTCATCGATGTAGATGATTCCGCGCTGCGCGCGCTGGACATCGAAGTCGGCGGACTGGATGAGGCGGAGCAGGATGTTCTCGACGTCCTCACCCACGTAGCCGGCCTCGGTGAGGCTTGTCGCATCGGCGATGCAGAACGGGACATCGAGAATGCGGGCCAGCGTCTGGGCCAGCAGCGTCTTGCCCGACCCGGTGGGACCGACGAGCATCACGTTGCTCTTGCCGAGCTCCACCTCGTCGACGCTATGGCCGGCGTTCACGCGCTTGTAGTGGTTGTAGACGGCGACGGAGAGGACCTTCTTGGCGCGGTCCTGGCTGATGACGTACTCGTCGAGCGCGTCCTTGATCTTGCGCGGGCTCGGGAGCGGCGCGAGCTGCGCCTTGCCGGCGCGCGGCGCCTCGAGCATCTCCTCCTCGATGATCTCCTGGCAGAGGTTGATGCACTCGTCGCAGATATAGACGCCCTGCCCCGCAATAAGCTTGCGGACCTGCTCCTGACTCTTGCCGCAGAAGGAGCAGCGGTAGGGAACCTTGCTCTTGGTCGTCATCGGACGCCGATGGTAGCACGGGGGTCCGCGCGCTCCGGCATGGGCCAATCGTCGTGGGATGCTGTGCACCGATGACCGAGCGGGTACTGGTCGAGGTGGTCGACACCGATCTCGGGCCGCTGGCCGTGGCCGAGTCCGGTCATGGGGTGCTGGCCTGCCTCCTCGATGGCAGCGTCGATGCGCTCGCACGTCACGTCGCCGAACGCCTCCGCGGCGCCATCGTCGAGCTCGGCCCGACGGTTGCCGCCGCCGGACTGTGCGCCTGGATCACGGGCGACGCACGTAAGCTCCCCGTGGTCGACCTGCGCGGCCTCAGTGCCTTCGACACCGCGGTCTATCGCGCCGTGCGAGCCATCCGCTGGGGCGATACCGCGACCTACGCCGAGGTTGCGCGCCGCGTCGATCGGCCGGGCGCGGCACGGGCAGTCGGCGGCGCCATGGCCCGCTGTCCCCTCTTCCCGGCGGTGCCGTGCCATCGCGTCGTCCGCGCCGCCGACGGCTGGAGCGGCTGGGGCGGAGCCGGCGCCCGGAAGCGCCGCTGGCTGGATCGCGAGCGCTGAGGGGCGCCTACTTCTTCGCCTTGTCCGCCTCCGCGGCCTCGTCCGCCTCCGGCACCTTCCCGCCCGCCGCCTGGGCCATGCTGATGAGCGATTCCGTGGTGCCGGCGAAGACCTCGTCGATGAGGCCATATGCCTTCGCATCCTCGGCACTCATGAAGTAGTCGCGCTCGCTGTCGCGCTTCACCTTTTCGTACGCCTGGCCGCTGTGGTCGGCGAGGATGTGCATCAGGCGGTCGGTGAGATGGAGCATCTCGCGCAGCTGAATCTCGACGTCCGGCGTGTTGCCGCGGGCCCCGCCGGAGCCCTGGTGAATCATGATCCGGCTGTTGGGCAGGGCGTATCGCTTGCCGGTGGCGCCCGCCGCGAGGAGCACGGCACCCATCGAGGCGGCCTGACCGATGCAGATGGTGCTCACCGGCGCCTTCAGGTACTGCATCGTGTCGTAGATCGCCATCCCGCTCGTCACCACCCCGCCGGGCGAGTTGATGTAGAGCTGGATGTCCTTGTCCTGGTCCTCGCTCTCGAGGAACAGGAGCTGCGCGATGACGAGGTTGGCGACGTGATCCTCGATCGCGTCGCCGAGGAAGATGATGCGGTCCTTGAGCAGCCGCGAGTAGATGTCGAACGCTCGCTCCCCGCGGGCGCTCGACTCGATCACCATCGGGACGAGCATCGGTCTAATCGGTCTCCTTGGCTGGTTCGGGCTCGGTGGTGTCGGAGACCGATGCGGCCTCGGCAGCGCCGCCATCGGTCCCGGTCGCGCGGTCGATGAGCGCCTCCACGAGTGTACGGTTGCGCAGCGTCATGCGCAGGTAGGATCGGCCGCGCCGGCTGCCGAGCGACTCGCGCAGGCGCGGGTCGTCGCCATAGCGCTCGAGCTGGGCGCCGATCTCGGCGTCGATCTCGGCGTCACTCGCATCGATCCCCTCCTTCTCGGCGATCGCGGAGAGGACGAGCAGCGTCTTCACGCGGCGCGATGCCGGCTCGCGCAGCTCGGCGAGCAGCTCGTCGGGGCTCTGCTTGCTGAGGGCCAGGTACTGGTCGAGACCGATGCGCTGCTGCGCGAGCCGGTTGGTGAGCTCGTCGCGCATGATCTCGACCTCGTTGACGATCATCACCTCGGGCAGCTCGACCGTGGCGTTGGTGGAGGCAAAGTCGATGATGCGGTCGCCGAACGCGTGCCGCGCCTCGGCCACGTTGCGCGCCGCGAGCGCGCCGCGGATCTCCGTTCGCAGGGCGTCGACCGTCTCGACCTCGCCGACGCTGGCCGCCCACTCGTCGTCCACCTCGGGCAGGACCTTCTCGCGCAGGTCGAGCAGCTCGACGCTGAAATGGGCGTTCTTGCCCTGGAGCGCCTCCGCGCGGTAGTCGTCCGGGAACGTGATATCGAACTCGCGAGTATCCTCGACCGCCATCCCGACCAGGTGATCCTCCCAGCCGGGGATCATCCGGTCCTCGCCGATGATGAGCGGCAGCCGGTCGGCGCTCCCCCCCTCGAACGGCTCGCCGTCGATGGTCCCCACGAACTTCACCGCGGCCATGTGGCCCGCGGCCGCAGCCTCACCGTCGAGCGGCCGCAGCGTCGCCTGGCTCTCGCGAAGCTCCGCGATCACGCCGTCGACGTCCTCATCACGCACCTCGGGCGTCTCGAGCGCGAATGGGTACTCGGCATACGCGCCGAGCTCGACGTCCGGGCGCACGGCGACCGTCGCCGTGAACCTCACGACCTGGCCCTCCGCGACGGCACCCGGGTCGATGTCGACGGCGGGCGTGTCGAGCGGGATGACATCAGTCTGGTCGAGCGCGGCGTCGTATGCCGAGCTCACCAGGTGGTCGATCGCCTCGGCGACGACGCTCTCGCGTCCGACGTAGCGCTCAACGACGTTGCGCGGCGCCTTGCCGGGGCGGAAGCCCGGGACCCGCGTCTGCTGTGCGAGATGCCGGTATGCGGTGGCGAAATGCTGGTCGACCTCGGCCGATGGCACCTCGATCTCGAGGATGACCTTCGAGCCCGGCTCGGCTCGCGATGAAACGGTGACCACGGCTGCTCCTGTGGCGCGCGGCGTCCGGCCGCGGGTGAGGTTGCGTCTGACGGGTGCGCGGGATGGTGGGCGAGGCGAGACTCGAACTCGCACGTCTTGCGACACCGGCTCCTAAGGCCGGCGCGTCTGCCATTCCGCCACTCGCCCGCGACGATGAGGATAGAGATCGATCGCCGTGGCTGCATCCTCCGGTTGTGGCTGCAGGACGCGGGGTCGCCTCGGGTCGCCTCGGTCCGCTCGCCGTTCGATTGGTCGAACGAGTCGAGCGGAAAGGCGCCGCCAGGTGCTGAATGACCGATATTTCGAACGCCGCTGAGCGTGAGGGCTACCGGCGCGTGCGCCTCACGCGTGTGGCTGCTCGATATATCGTCCAGAACCCGCGGCCGGGGGGCGTCGCGCGCGATTCGTTCGATTAATCGAACACGTCGCTCACCCGCGACGCGAGAACGAGCTTAGGCGTCGCGCGCGCGCGCCGACATCCCCGAGTAGTCACTTCGATCCGCGGCCTTCGCGGCGGCAGCCGCGAAGGCACGCGAGCCCTTCGGTCGCGTGACGTCGTCCTTGGCATGCTCCGCATCCGGCTCCGCGGCACCGCCCGCCGTGCCGAGCGCGTCGAGCAGCGGCCTCCCCCGCGGCGCCTCGCCGGAGAGGAACCGTTCGACCAGCTTGCGGCCGGCCGCCGCGGCGAGGATCGTGGCGATCGCCTCGAACGCCTTCCAGCCGGTGCGCTGCGGTCCCGGCGGTCCCTCGGCCATCGCCTTTGCCAGCTCCTTGCGGGCCTTGCGGCTCTTGAGCGGCTCGTGGCGCCATCGCGTCAGCTCGGCGGCGAGCGACTCGCGTGCGGCCTCCGTCTTGGGTCCCACGCCACCGGCCACGGTGTCGACCCAGGCCTGCATCGGCCTGGGCAGGGCGTCATACGTCTTCTCGGGCGAGGAGCGGAAGAGCCGCCGCCGGACGAGCTTGCCGATGCGGATGGGGCCACCGGCGAGCAGAAAGACGGCGCCGGCACCGATGCCGGCCACGGCGGCCGGGTTCTCCTTGAAACGCTTGCGAACGTCGAGGCTGTCGCGAAGCTCCGCGCCGATGCGTGTCAGCTCGGCTCGCTGCGCCTCGACGGCTAGCCGCGCTTGATCAGGCGTTTGGCCCACGCGATGTCCTCCTTGACCGATGCGATGGTCTGCTCCGGCTTCGGCTTCACCTGCCGGATCACGCGCACGCCACGCCAGCCGAAGAAGCCGGCCAGCAGCGCCAGCAGGATCACCAGGACGAGCGAGATCCACCACAGTCCCAGGGCAATCAGGCCGGCGATGATGAAGGCGATGAGCGCGATCAGGAACGCGAGCCCGAGGGCAAGCGCGATGCCGAGCATGAGGGCGCCGCCCTTGACGTGGGCGAGCGACGCGGCGATCTCCGCCTTGGCTTGGGCGATCTCCAAGCCGACGAGCGTGCGCACGCCGCCGACCAGCTCACGGGCAAGGGTGAAGGCGCTCCTGCGCTTCCCGGCGGGTGGCGGTTGGGACATGGGGCCTCGCTGTGGCGTGGTGGGCGATCGGGCCGACGCGCTGACGACGACCATGAGTCTACCAAGTGCACGTGCCCTGCCAGCCCAGCGACGCAGATGGGCGCCAGCCGACGCCACGCCGATTCCGCGGACGGTCCGCTATCCTGTCGCGCCATGGCAAAGCGACGACGCACGCAGCAGATCCAGCGCAGCGCGCGGGCCAGCGACGCGGCCCTAACCCGTCCGCTGACGGCGAGCCGCGGCTTCGACCCGCGGCTGCTGATCGTAGGCGGCGTCCTCGTCGTGGGCGTGATCGTGCTCATCGTCGCGCTCGTCGGGCTCTCGGGCCCGAGCCCCGACGCTGGGACGAAGCAGGCGGACAAGGGCGGCGGCCATGTCGCGGTCGGCACCGACGTGCGCGGCAGCGACCCGAGCGCCTACTCCTCGATCCCGGCGACCTCCGGGCAGCACTGGGACACGCCCGCCAACTGGGGCGTCTACCCCACCGCGCAGGCCGAGTCGCAGCTGGTCCACAATCTCGAGCACGGCGGGATCGTCATCTGGTACCAGCCGGACGAGATCGACGATGCCGCGCTGCAGCAGCTGAGCGACTGGGTCACCGGCCAGGTGCGCGGCGCTCGGTTCAAGGTCATCCTCTCGCCGTGGGCGGGGCAGGACTTTGGCCACCCGATCGCCGTCACCGCCTGGACGTACCTTCTCTACCAGGAGACGCTGAACCTCGACCAGGTCGGGGCCTTCATGGACGCGCACTACGGCCTCGCGCCGGAGCCCGGCGGCGGTCCCGGCGCGCCGGGGATCTGAGCCGCCGCAGTTGCCTTCGCGGGGCGTCTGCGGCATCATCTCGAGCGGGCGACTAGCTCAATTGGCAGAGCAAGAGACTCTTAATCTCTAGGTTCAGGGTTCGAGTCCCTGGTCGCTCACCATCACACGTCACCGGACACCGGGGCCGAATCGCCACCTCGCGCCCGGCCCCGCCGCGTCTCGACGCCACGCCGCCGCCGCGTCGTGCGACCGGCGCGGCGCGAACCGTCGTCGTGCAACGATCCCGAGCAGGAGAGATGCGTGCCTGAGATCAGTTTCGAGCGCCATCGGCTCGAGAACGGCCTGCGGGTCGTCATTGCGCCGGATCGATCCGCCCCGATCGTCGCCGTCAACCTCTGGTACGACGTCGGCAGCAAGCACGAGCAGCGCGGCAAGACCGGCTTCGCGCACCTGTTCGAGCACATGATGTTCCAGGGCAGCGAGCACGTTGCCAAGGGCGAGCACTTTGCGCTCGTCCAGGCCGCCGGCGGCACGCTCAACGCGTCGACGTGGCTGGATCGAACGAATTACTTCGAGACGATGCCGTCGCACGAACTCGAGCTCGCGCTCTGGCTCGAGGCGGACCGGATGGCGAGCCTGCTGCCGGCGATGACGCAGGAGAAGCTCGACAACCAGCGCGACGTCGTGAAGAACGAGCGACGCTCGAGCGTCGACAACCAGCCCTACGGCACCTGGGACGAGAAGATGCAGGAGCTGCTCTTCCCCGAGGGGCACGGCTACCATCATTCGACGATCGGCTCGATGGAGGACCTCTCGGCGGCATCGTTGGAGGACGTGGGCGCGTTCTTTGCCACGTACTACGCGCCGAACAACGCGGTCCTGACCATCGCCGGCGATGTCGAGCCGGCGATGGCGCTGGACTTCGTGGAGAAGCACTTTGGCCCGATCTCGGCCAACCCGGATCTGCCGCCGCCGCCCGACCTCTCGATCGACCCGGTGCTCGGCGCCGAGGTGCGCGAGATCGTCCCCGACCAGGTTCCGCTCCCCCGCATCTACCTTGCCTACCGCGCGCCGGTCTTCGGGAGCGATGCATTCCGCGCGCTCGAGGTCGGCGCCGATGTGCTCGCGGCCGGGCGCGCGTCGCGCCTCTACGATGTCCTCGTTCGTCGCGGCCAGATCGCCCAGGACGTGGTCGCCTTCCCGTTCCCCATCGTCGGCGGCGCGTCGATGTTCGCCCTGTGGTCCACGGCGCGCCCCGGCGTCGCGCCCGAGCAACTCGAGTCGGCACTGCTGGCCGAGATCGATCGCCTCGCGACCGACGGGCCGGGCGACGACGAGCTCGAACGGGTGCGCAACCTCCATGCCGCCGGCGTCGCCTCGAGCCTCGAGCGGGTTGCCGAGCGAGCAGATCGGATCAGCATGTACACCTGCCTCTTCGACGAGCCGCAGCGCCTCAACGACGAGGTCCCCGGCTACCTCGCGGTGACCGCCGACGATGTCCGCGCTGCGCTCGCGCCGGTGGTACTTGCCGAGAACCGACTCGTGCTCACCTACGTTCCCGCCGAGGCCCCGGCCGCCGAGCCGCAGACGGAGGAGCACCGATGAGCCAGGTCGCCAACCCGCTTCGCCCGACCCCGGGCGCGCCACGCCCGTACCACTTTCCCGCGTTCGAGCGGCAACGGCTCGCGAATGGGCTGACCGTCTGGCTCGTCCCGCTGCCGGATCGCGGGCTCGTCAACGTCCACCTCCTGGCCGACGCGGGAGCGGCGGCCGAGTCGGAGGAGCGCGCCGGCGTCGCCGCCCTGACCGCCCATCTGCTGGTCACCGGCACGCGTCGTCTCGACGCGGCCGCCTTCGCCGCTGCCACCGAGCGGCTCGGCATCGAGGTCAGCAGCGAGTCGAGCTGGGACTCGGCGCGCGCCGCCTTCCAGGCGCTGCCTCAGCACGTCGACGAGGGCCTTGGCCTCCTCGCCGAGATGGTCCGCGAGCCGCGCCTCGACGCGGACGAGTTCGAGCGGCTCAAGGGTGAGCGGCTCGCCGATATCCTCCAGGCGCGTGCCGACCCGGGGCGCCTCGCCGAGGAGACGTTCCTGCGGCAGCTCTATGCCGACGGGGTGCCCTACGGCCGCGTATCGGCCGGCACTCCGGAGAGCGTCGCCAGCCTGAGTGTCGAGCATGTCCGCGAGCACCACGCCACGACGTGGGGCGCCCAGGGGGCCCATCTCATCGTCGCCGGTGGCTTCGACCCGGCGACGGTGCTGCGCTCCGTGGAGGCGCACCTCGGCGAATGGGGCGGTCGCGGCGCCGGACACCGCGACATCGAGGTGCGGGCCGCCGGGGCGCGCCGGGTGGTCATCGTCGATCGGCCCGGATCGGTCCAGTCGGAGCTCCGGGTGGGCAACATCGGCATCCAGCGCACGCATCCGAACTACTTCGGTTCGATCGTGATGGCCGCGGTCCTCGGCGGGGTCTTCGGCAGCCGTCTCAACCTGCGGCTGCGCGAGGAGCTCGGCTACACCTACGGCGCCAGCGCCTCGTTCGACCCACGGCGGGCGGCCGGTCCGCTCGTCGCGCGCGCTGCGGTCGAGACCGACGTCACGGCCGCGGCGCTGCGCGAGCTGCTCGCGCAGCTGGACCGGCTGCGGGACGAGGCCCCGTCGGCGGACGAGCTGGCGGAGGTACGGAACTTCATGGTCGGCGTCTTCCCGCTGCGCTTCGAATCGACCGGCGGTGTCGCGGCGGCGATGGAGCCGCTGGCGATCTACGGGCTGCCGGACGACTACTGGCAGTCGTACCGCGCCAACATCGAGGTCATCGGTCCGGACGACGTGCGCCGCATGGCGGAGGAGCGGATTCGGCCCGACGAGCTGCTCATCCTGCTCACCGGCGACGCAAGCCAGGTGCGTGACGCGATCGAGGCCGAGGGGTTCGGGCCGCTCGAGGTCGTGAAGCCGGCGAGCTAGCCACCGCCCGGCGCGGCGTGACGCTCGGCGAGGCGGCGCTCCACGTCATCGAGGCCCACGCCGGCCGATTCGAGCAGCACCAGCAGGTGATACACGAGGTCGGCCGCCTCGCCGATCAGCTCGTCGCGCGTCCCGGCCGCGGCGGCGAGCGCCGCCTCCCCCGCCTCCTCGATCACCTTCTGCGCGGGACGCCGCGGGGCATCGGCGAGGAGGCGGGCCGTGTAGGAGGTTCCCGGATCGGCGCCCCGGCGGCCGGCGATGACCCGCCCGAGGCGCGCCACGCTCAGTCGTGCGTCAGCACCGTCGAAGCAGGATCGCGTGCCCGTGTGGCATGCCGGACCAGCGGGTCGGACGCGGTAGACGATGGCGTCCGCATCGCAGTCCAGCGCGAGGGACGCCACGGGCATGACGTTCCCGCTGGTGGCGCCCTTCCGCCACAGCTCACCGCGCGAGCGCGACCAGAAATGCGCTTCGCCGGTCGCCTCGGTGGCGGCGAGGGCCGCCTCGTTGGCCCATGCCTGCATGAGGAGCTCGCCGTCGCGGTCGTCGATGACGATGACGGGCAGCAGCGGGCCGCAGGCCCAGTCCGGCCGTCGATCGCTCAGCCACACCATGCGGCCACCTCCGCGGGGGTGGGTGCCGCCGCCGGCAGGCGCACCGGGATGCCGCGCGCGGCGAGGTCGCGCTTCAGCTCGCCGAGCTCCACCACACCGAAGTGGAGGAGACCCGCCAGCAACGCCGCATCGGCGCCGCCGGCGGTGAGCGCCTCGGCCACGTCAGCCGCGCTGCCGGCGCCGCCTGACGCGATGACCGGCACGGCGACGGCATCTGCGACCGACCGGGTGAGACCGATGTCGTAGCCCGACCGCGTCCCGTCCCGATCGATGGCGGTCAGCAGCACCTCGCCCGCACCGCGCTCGGTCGCGGCACGCGCCCAGGCGACCGCGTCCCAGCCGGCGGCGCGCGTCGCCGAGGCGGCACGGACCGCACCGTTGGCGGTGGCATCGATGGCGATCACGACCGACTGGCTTCCCATGCGGTCCGCGATGCGGGTGATGAGGCCGGGGTCGGCGAGGGCGGCGCTGTTGAGGCTCACCTTGTCGGCCCCGGCATTCAGCAGCGCCGCGGCATCGTCGTACGAGGCGACGCCGCCTCCGACCGCGAGAGGCACGTCCAGGGCGGCGGCGGCGCGGCCGATGAGGTCGCGCAGGGCCGGCCGCCCCTCCACCGTGGCCGCGATGTCGAGGATGACGATCTCATCGGCCCCCTCCGCCGCATAGCGCGCCGCCGCTTCGACTGGGTCACCCGCATCGGCGAGGTCGACGAAGCGGGTGCCCTTCACCACGCGCCCCGCGGCGATGTCGAGGCAGGCGATGACCCGCCTCCGGAGTGTCACGCGGGCACCTCGCCGCGTGCCGCACGCAGCGCGTCCGTGATCGTGAGGCGGCCATCGATCAGGGCCCGACCCACGACGACCCCGTCGACCCCGAGCGCCGCCACGGCACCGATGTCGAGGCCGTCGCGGATGCCGGCCGCGGCCGTGATCCAGGCGGCGGGGAGGGCGTCGCGGAACGCGGCGAGCAGCTCGAGGTTCGGCCCCGACAGCATGCCGTCGCGCGCGGTGTCGGTGATATGGATGCGAGTCGCGCCCGCAGCGTGGAGGCGGCGAGCGATCGAGATCGCGTCGCCCGCAGCCGTCCGTGTCCAGCCATCCAGCGCGATCGCCCCGTCGCGGAGGTCGAGCGCGACGGCGATTCGGCCCGGATGGCGATCCACGAGTCGCAGGACGATGGAGGGATCGCGCACCGCCGCGCTGCCGAGGATCGCCTCATCGGCGATGGCCAGCGCCCGGTCCACCGCCGCTTCGTCACGGAGCCCCCCGCCGAGCTCGACGCGGACCCCGGGCATCGCGTGGCGCGCGGCGGCCACCACCCGGCGGGCGAGCGCGAGCGCGCGCGGAGCGCCGGCGCGGGCGCCTTCGAGATCGACGACGTGCAGGCGAGGCACGCCGGCGGCCGCCCACGAGGCGCCGAGCGCGACGGGGTCGGCGTCCGCCACCCGCGCGTCGTAGTCGCCGCGGCGGAGGCGCACCGCCCGGCCGTCCAGCAGGTCGAGCGCGGCCGCGATTTCGATGCTCACGTGGCCCCCGCGCCGCCGGCGGCCGGCGTGGCCGGCGTGAGCGAAGGGCCGGTGTCGAGGAGACCGCCGGCGAACGCGGCGAGCAGCGCGCGCCCGAACGCGCCGCTCTTCTCCGGATGGAACTGCGTGCCGGTGACCGACCCGGCGCGGATGACCGATGGGAAGCTGAAGCCATCGACATCGGTGGTCGCCACCACGTGCGCCGGACTGGCCGGGTCGAGCCAGTAGCCGTGGATGAAATAGGCGTCGCGCCGGGCGCCGTGGCGGACGAAGGCCACTTCGTTCCAGCCGATGTGCGGCACGCGGCGCGGTCCGCCGTCGCTCCGTCCCGGCAGCCGCCGACAGCGTCCGGGGATGAGCCCGAGGCCCGCCACGTCACCTTCGTCCGAGCGATCGAGGAGGAGCTGCGCGCCGAGGCAGACGCCGAGGAGCGGCCGTCCGGCAGCACCCCACGCCCGGACCGGCTCCCAGAGGCCGCGGGCATGCAGGGCAGTGATGGCGGAGGGGGCAGCCCCGACGCCAGGGAGCACCAGGCGATCCGCCTCCGCGAGGCGGTCGGGCTCGCGCAGCAGACGGGCATCGGCGCCGACGGCGGCGAGGGCACGCAGCACCGACCGCGTATTGCCGGAGCCGAAGTCGACGACGCCGATCATCTGAGCTGCCCCTTGCTCGACGGCATGGCGTCTACGCCGGTCGCGCCGGTGAGGCGCGGGTCCGGCTCGAGCGCGATTCGCAGGGCGCGGGCAAACGCCTTCATGGCGCCCTCGGCAATGTGATGCGTGCTCGCTCCGTTCATCACGTGGAGATGGACCGTCAGGCGCGCCTCCCGGGCCAGCGTCTCGACGAAATGCGGCCATAGCTCGAGCCACGGCGCCGTACCGGCGAGCGGATCGGGTCGCGGTCGCAGGTCGCTGACCGCCCGCCCGCCGGCATCGATGGCGCAGGATGCCAGCACCTCGTCCATCGGGAGCCGCACGTCGCCGTAGCGACGGATGGCGACGCGCTCGCCGAGGGCCCGATCGAGCGCCCGGCCGATGACGAGGCCGACGTCCTCGACGGTGTGGTGCTCATCCACATCAACGTCACCGGTCGCCGCCACCTCGAGATCGAGCAGCGCGTGTCGCGCCAGCAGCGTGAGGAGGTGGTCGAAGAAGCCGATGCCGGTGGCAACCGTCGCGCTCCCCGTGCCGTCGATCTCGACGCGCACGCGGACCGCGGTCTCGGCCGTGGTGCGCTCGACCTCGCCGCTGCGCGTCATCGGTCGGCCACGAGGATGGCGCCCAGCGCCCCGAGGAGGCGATCGGTCTCCGGCGCCGTCCGCGCGGTGATGCGCAGCCAGCCGTCCATCGGTCCACTGTCGTAACGCCGCACCACGATCCCGGCGGCACCCAGCGCCCGATCGATCGCGAGCGCGTCCTGCGACCCGGCCGGCGGACGGGCGGCGACGAAGTTGGCGACCGACGGCAGGACCTCGAAGCCGAGGCCACTGAGCTCCCGTGCCAGCCGCGCCGCCTCGACGACCATCGAGGCGCGACGGTCGGCGGCCGCCCCCTCGTCCGCGAGCGCGGCGATGGCGAGCCGCTCGGCCACCGCCGAGACGCTGAGCGGCAGGCGAATGGCGTCGAAGCGCTCGGCGAGCTCCGGCGGCACGACGAGGTAGCCGACCCGGGCGCCGGCGAGGCCGTACGCCTTGGAGAGCGAGCGAAGGACGAGGACATTCGGGTGCCGAGACTGCAGCTCGACGGCCGAGGCGGTAGCGGCGAACTCGAGATAGACCTCGTCGACGCACACGATCGCCGACAGGCCATCGGCGATCGCCGCAATTTCGTCGATCGGAATGAGGTCGCCGGTCGGGTTATTGGGGCTGCACAACCAGAGGAGACGCGCGCCATGCTCGTCGACGGCGGTGCGCAGCTCGCCCACCGACTGCCGCCGATTCGGCCGCTGTCGGGGCACGGCCACGACTCGCCCTCCGGCGAGGCCCGCCTCGACGGCGAACATGCCGAATGTCGGCGTCGGAATCACCACCGCATCCCCGGCACCGATGGTCGCCGTGGTGACGAGGCGGATCAGCTCGTCAGCACCCGCGCCGGGGACGATCTGCCGTGGCGCGCAACCGGCATGCCGCGCCAACGCGGCGCGCAGGCGGGCGTAGGCGAGGTCGCCGTACTTGGTCAGCCGCGACCCGTCGAGCGTGGCGGCCACCGCCGCGACCGCGGGCAGCGGGCCGCCGCCGAGCGTGTTCATGTCGAGCCGCGCGACCTGCGCGACGTCGATCCCGAGCTCCGCGGCGATCGCCTCGTCGCTCGCTTCGGCGGGATAGGCACTGACCGGGCCCGGCTGCCGCAGCAGCGTCACCGGATCGTCCCCCGCCGTCGCCAGCCCAGCGGCGCGGTCACGTCGCGCGACGACGCTGGCGGCATGCGCCGGCAGTCCCTCGGCGGCGGCGATGGTCTCGACGGTGGCCGCGATCCGAGCAGCGCCGGTCGCCGTCAGCTCCTGCACCTCGATCCAGCGGCCGACGGCCTCGACGCCGACCCCCGCCACGGCTCGCGCCGCACCACCGGTGGGCAGGATGTGGTTGGTGCCGGTCGCGTAGTCGCCGGCGGCCACCGCGGACCACGGACCGATGAAGATGGCGCCGGCGGAGCGGATCCGCGCGCCGAGCGACGCGGCATCGCGCGTCTGCACGCTGACGTGCTCCGGGCCGATGGCATCGATGACACCAATTGCGTCGTCGATGACGTCCACGACGACGGCACGGCCCCACTCCGCGAGCGTCGCCAGCGCCCGGTCACCGGTCGCGATCGTCGCGGCGAGCCGCGGCAGGGCCACCTCGACCGCGTCGAGCATCGCCTCGGTATCGGTGACGCAGATCGCCAGGCTGTCCGGTCCGTGTTCCGCCTGCGCGAGCAGGTCCCAGGCGATGAGCTCCGGGTCCGCGCCGCCGTCGGCAAGGACGACGCACTCGGATGGGCCAGCCGGCAGGTCGATGGCGACCTCGGCGCTCACCGCGCGCTTGGCGGCGGTGACCCACGCGTTGCCGGCCCCGAAGATGCGGTCGACGCGCGGCACGGTCTCCGTCCCGAAGGCGAGTGCGGCGATAGCCTGCGCCCCCCCGACGAGGAGGATGCGCCGCACGCCGACGAGCGCCGCGGCGGCGAGGATCGCCGGCGACACCGCCCCGTCGCGGTTGGGAGGGGTCGCCAGCACGAGCTCCTCGACACCGGCCAGGCGGGCGGGCACGCCCAGCATGATGACGCTGCTGGCGTAGGCGGCGCGGCCGCCCGGCACGTAGCCGCCGGCCCGTCGAATCGGCTGCCAGCGCCGCCAGGCGAGGACGCCCGGACCGGTCCGCACGCGACGTTGCGTCGCGAGCAGCGCGCGCTGGTCAGCGTGGTAGCGCAGCACGGCACGGTGGGATTCGGCGAGCGCCGCGCGCAGCTCGACCGGCGCCGCCTCGGCCCCGGCGGCCACCTCGTCTGCCTCCAGCCAGACCGATGCCAGCTCGGCGCCGTCGAACCGCCGTGTCAGCGCCAGGAGCGCGGCGTCGCCACCGGATCGCACCGCGTCGAGGATCGGGCCGACCGCCGCCGTCGGTTCGGGGGCACGCAGCCCGCGCGCCCACGTCTCGAGATCGGCGGGGACGCGCTCCCGGCGCAGGATGGTCGTCGTCGCGGCCGTCATCGGATCACCTTCTCGATGGGCACCACGAGGATGTCGCGTGCCCCGGCTGAGCGCAGCTCGGGGACGATCCGCCACAGGTCATCCCGGCTGACGACCGAGTGGACCGCGATCATCCCCTCGTCGGCGAGCGGCATGATCGTCGGGCCCGACAGCCCGGGGATGATGGCGCGGATCCGCTCCAGCGCGGTCGACGGGGCGTTCATCATCATGTACTCCCGGCCGCGCGCGTCGAGCACGCTGCGGAGCATCGCACCGAGGCCGGTGACCCGCAGGTCGGTGCTGCCCGGTCGCGCGACGAGCACCGCCTCCGACTCGAGCAGCGTGGCCAGCGGACGCAGGCCGTTGAGGCGCAGCGTGCTGCCCGTGGCGACGAGGTCGACCACGGCATCCGCGATGCCGAGCTCGGGAGTGATCTCGACCGATCCGCTGACCACGATCACCCGCGCATCGACGCCCTCCCGGGCCAGGAACTCCCCGGTGAGGCGCGGGAACGTCGTGGCCACCGAGGCGCCCTCGAGCTCCGCCACCGAACGCGGCCCGCCGCGCGGCACGGCGAGGACGAGTGAGCAGGCGCCATAGCCGAGCTGCAGCAGCGTGGTCAGCGCCCGGCCCTGCTCGGCGACGAGATCGGCGCCGGTGATGCCGATATCGACGAGGCCGTCGTCCACGTACTCGGGAATATCCTCGGTCCGCACGAAGAGGAGGTCGATGGGCTGATTCCGCACCGGCGTCGACAGGCGGCGCTCGGACAGCTCGAAATCGAGGCCGGCGTCGCGCAGGAGGCCGAGCGTGGGGTCGGCGAGGCGGCCCTTCGACGGCAGGGCAAGGCGCAGCGCACCCTCGCCGTTCAGCCGTTCGGTCATATCGTCACCCGGGCGCCGGCCCGTGCGCTGGCGCGGCGCTGACGGTCGCGGACGCGGCGGTATCCGCCGCGTCCGTAGCGCAGCCAGTGGTTGACGCGGCTGATGGTTGCGCTCGAGGCGCCGGTCAGCGCGGCGATCTCCTGGTAGCTCGTGCCGTCGTCAAGGAGGCACGCCACCTCCCAGCGCTGGCCGAACTCGCGGAGCTCGTTGACGGTGCAGAGGTCGCGCAGGAACCGGAGTGCCTCGTCCTCGTCATGCAACGTTGCGACCGCACGCGCCAGTGCGCGCAGGTCGTCGCCCATCCAGGCTTCCTCAACAGGTGGGGTCTGGTCCGCATCGGCCCGCTCGGTCGTGGTACGCATTGCTTTAGCACGCTAAAGCACTTGCGTGCCGCTGTCAACGCGGCTGTCGGCGCGGCGCGGCGGGTCCTGCGGCGTCGGAGGCACGCGAGCGAGCACGCGACGCCCCGACAGCTTGAGGAGCGCGATCGGCGCGAGCCGCGGGAAAGCGGAGCGTGAAGACCGCCGACGGGCGGCGCTGCTCGAGCTCGACCGACCCGCCCTGGGCGTCCATCGTGGCGTGCACCAGGAAGAGCCCGAGGCCGAGGCCGCGGCCGACCGCCACGCGGTCTCGGAAGAGGTGCTCGGCGACGTCGTCGTCGATCCCCGGCCCGTCGTCGGCGACGCGCAGCAGCACCGGATCGCCGGCAACCGCCTCCACCCGGATCGCGCCGTCCGGCACCGAGTATCGATCCGCGTTGGTCAGCAAGTTCGTGATGGCGCCCTCGGCGAGCTGTCGGTCGCCGAGCACGATCGTCTGCGACGGCAGCACGATGTGCAGGTCGCGCTCGCTGCCGCGCGCACGGAGGCGCTCCACGGCCGTCTCAACCGCGGCACCGAGGTTGAACGGCTCGTGCCGGGCCTCCACGTGCCCGCCGTCTGCCCGCGAGTACAGCTCCAGCCGCTCCAGGATGCCGATCGCCGCCTCGATCGAGTCGAGGGCGCGTCCGCCGTGGGCGCGTGCCCGCGCCGGCAGGTCGGGGTCCCGCTGCGCCAGCTCGACGCGGGCCTTCGCCACGGCCAGCGGGTTGCGCAGCTCGTGCGCCACGAACGAGGCAAAGCGTGAGAGGCGACGCCGCGCGTCCTCCTCCTTGCCGACGTCGCGCAGCATCAGGACGCAGCCACCACCGGGAACCGGCGTGCCCTCGACGTCGACGAGCAGATCGCGCCCGGACGTGGGCAGCCGCACCATCAGGCGCCGGCGAAGCGGCGCCGCCTGGGCGACGACCTGCGGCAGCTCGCCGTCGTCGAGCGGTGTCCCCCGCTCGTCGCGGGGCTCCGCGATCCGCCGCCATTCGGCCGGCGGCCGCTCGACGAAGGCGCGCCCGAAGAGACGCAGCGCCGCGTCGTTGCCGTACCGACCCCGACCGTCGGCGTCGTAGACGATGAGCGGCTCGGGGATCGCGCCGGCGACCTCGGTGAGCCGGGCCCGCTCCTGCTCGGCGGCGGCATACGCGGTGGCCGACGCGCGTTGCGCGGCAGTGAGCGCCTCCTCTCGCTGCCGGCTCTCGACGCCCAGCTGCTCGAGGCTCGCGCTGGCGGCGCGGGCGGCGGCATGTGACCCCTGCTCGCGCCGAATGAGCCCGATGAGCACGGGACCGCCGACGACCACCAGCGCGAGTCGCAGGCCGTCGGCCGCGGCGAGGTGCATCGGCTCGCGTACGACGAGGAGCGCGGCCGCGCCGAGGAGACCACCCGCGTACGCACCCGCGGCGGCCGGCCAGCCGAGCTGCAGGCCCACGGCCACGATGGCCATCAGCGGCAGCACGCCGGAGAGTCCGCCGCTTCCGAGCAGCACCGAGACGACTCCCGCGACCACCCCGATCGCCGCGCCGGCGGCGATGCGCGCCGCCGACCCGCGCCGCTGCAGGTTGGCAGGCGCCGGGTCGTGCGTCATGACGCCCCGGCCGGCCGGCCGGGGCGGCGCGCCCGCCGAGCCTGGCGTTCGCGGGCGCGGGTCAATCGGGTCCGGGCCGCCCCGATGCGCCGCACCGGGTCGCCCCCGATGCGCTTCGCGTCCAGCGCCTCGGGATGCTCACCGCGCGCGATCTCCGCCAGGAGCGTGGAGGCGCGATCGAGCTGGCCGGCCTCGGTCAGCAGCTGAACGAGGGAGTACCAGCGTGCCGGCTCGGTGACGCGCGCCGCCATGGCCCGCTCGATGAGCTCCGCCGCCCGGCCGAGGTGCCCGGCCCGACGGTGGGCGAAGATAGCGGCCCGCACGTCGGCAAAGGCGGGCTCCGTCTCGAGCGCCTCCAAGTAGTTGAGCAGCAGCTCGGCGTTTTCAGCCCGGTCCGCAGTGCGGCCGCGTCGCACCATCCGATCCCGGAAGCTGCCGAGCAGCGCCCGAAGCTCGCGGTCGACCCATCGACGTTGGGCCGTGCCCGGTGCGCATCGGTCCTGCATGCGTCGCAGGAAGGCGGCGCCACGGAGGTAGGCGTGGACGGCGGTGTACGCCTCGCGCAGGTCGGCACGGACGAGCGTCTCAAATGACTCGTCGAGCTCGACCAGCTGCTCCAGCGCGCCGAGCCAGTCGTCGAGGCGGTTGCGCTCGCGATACCAGCCCGCGGCGTAGCGCAGCCAGTAGCGCTCGCTGTGCGCGCGCCAGTCCTCCCCGCTGATGCGGTGCTCGATGATCCACTGCCGCTGCACCGCCGGCCCGGCGAGGAAGATCTCGGCGGGGACGCGGAAGCCGGCGACGCTTCGCCACTGCGGCTGGTGCCAGCGGCTCGGCGCCGGTGGCGCGACTGGACGGCGCCGCGACGCACGCGGCTGGCGCGTGACCTCGTGCTCCTCCAGCGGCCAGTCGAGCAGCTCCGCGATCCCATGTTCGAGACGGCGGTCGTAGTGCATCCGCCGCAGCGGCTCGCGCAGCTCGCTCCAAGCGCGGTTCAGGATCGAGGTGCGCCGCGTCGCCAGCGTCGAGGCGGCGGCGATGTCCGGGTGATGGCGCAGCACCGCCTCGCGGAACGCGGCCCGCAGGTCTGCTGCCGACGCGCTCGGCTCAACGCCGAGCACGGCGTAGTAGTCACGCGCCTCGGACCGAGGAGCAATGCTGACATCCTCGCGTGGTGCGGTCGCCGATCCGGACGCCATAACCGAACGAGTCTAGCGTGCCCGGGACGGCTCGCCTCGCAGCCGAGTGGGCTATCCTGCGCCGCATGGTCAGCGCGCCACGCCCGGGCGCCCAACGTGCCGGTCACCTCCTCATCATCGGCGGCGCCGAGGACAAGCTGCGACAGCGGCAGATCCTGGCGCGCTTCGTCGCGCTGGCCGGCGGGGCCGATGCGCGGGTCGCGGTCATCAGCACCGCGTCGTCGCTCGGCGACGAGGCAACCGAGCTGTATGAGCAGCTCTTCCGCAGCATGGGCGTCACCGACGTGCGTGGCCTGCGGCCACTGGTGCGCGAGGACGCGGATGACGCGGCCACGATCGCCGCGGTCGACGACGCCACCGGCATCTTCATGACCGGCGGCAACCAGCTGCGCCTCTCGAGCGTCATCGGCGGCACCGCACTCGGTCGCCTGCTCGCGGAGCGGCATCGCCACGGGGCGATCATCGCCGGCACAAGTGCCGGCGCATCGGCGATCAGCAGCCACATGGTGGCGTTCGGCACGTCGGGCTCGACGCCGAAGCAGCGCATGACGCAGATGAGCGCCGGCCTGGGCCTTCTCCCCGGCGTCGTGATCGACCAGCACTTCGAGCAGCGCAACCGGTTCGGCCGCCTCATGGCCCTCATCGCCCAGTCCCCCGCCCTGCTCGGCATCGGGGTCGACGAGGACACCGCCGCGCTGGTGACGCCGAATGGCGTGCTCGAGGTGATCGGCAAGGGTTCGGTCACGATTCTCGACCCCGGGCGCATCCAGACCGATGCCTACGAGGTGAAGCGCCACCGGCCGATCATGGTCTCCGGCGTGGTGCTCCATTCACTCCCCTCAGGCTATCGGTTTGACCTGCGCAAGCGCCGCCTCATGGCGCCGCTGCGCCCGGTGACCGCCACGGACCGGGAGCTCGCGTCGCTCGGCCGCGCCACCGATCGAACGCGGCGCCTCATTCGTCGCATCGCCGCCGAGGGAGCCGACGACACGGCTCCGGAGCGGGCGAGGCGACGCGCAGTGCGCACCCGGCGTCTCGAGGAGGTCAGCGAATGAGCCCGCGCAGGAAGGAGGCATCACCGCCACCCGGCGCCGTCCCGGAGCCGGAGCTGCACATCGTCGAGACGCGCGTCTACCGCGGGCCGAACTATTGGAACTACGAGCCGGCGATCAAGCTCATCGTCGACCTCGGCATCCTGGAGCACTTTCCGTCGGACACGATTCCCGGCTTCGTAGAGGCGCTGCTCGAGATGCTTCCCGGAGTTGGCGAGCATTCCTGTGGCACCGGCAAGCCCGGCGGCTTCACCACGCGCCTCAGGGATGGGACCTGGCTCGGGCATGTCGCCGAGCACATCGCGCTGCAGCTGCAGCGCGAGGCCGGGACGGAGGTCGGCCGCGGCAAGACGCGCGGCACCGGCGAGCCGGGCCGCTACCACGTCGTCTATTCGTACGGCGAGGAGGCGGTGGGCGTCGCGGCGGGAAAGCTCGCCGTCCGGCTCGTCAATCACCTCGTCAAGGCGGAGGAGGGATTCGATTTCCGGGTGGAGCTCGAGAACCTCATCCTCCTCGCCGAGCGCGCCGCCTTCGGGCCGTCGACGCAGGCGCTCATCGACGAGGCAGCGCTGCGCGACATCCCGTGGATTCGCCTCAACAGCGCGTCGCTGGTCCAGCTCGGCCACGGCGTGCACCAGCAGCGGGTCCGCGCCACCATGACGAGCCAGACCGGGTCCATCGCCGTAGACGTGGCGTCGGACAAGAAGCTCACCAACCAGCTGCTGGCCGCCACCGGTGTGCCGGTGCCGCGCTCAGCGGTGGTGCGCAACGCTGACGAGGCCGTGGCCGCCGCGCAGCGCATCGGTTTCCCGGTGGCGCTGAAGCCCATCGACGGCAACCACGGCCGGGGCGTGGTGCTGAACCTGGCCGATGTGGAGGCGGTCCGCGACGGGTACGGCGTGGCGCGCGCGCAGTCGCGCTCGGGCGCGCTCGTGGTGGAGACGTTCCTCGCCGGCAATGACTACCGCTGCCTCGTCATCGGCGGCGTCCTGCGCGCCGTGGCGCAACGGGTGCCGGCGCACGTCGAGGGTGACGGCCGGCACACCGTCGCGGAGCTCATCGAGGAGACGAACGCCGACCCACGCCGCGGCATCGGCCACGAGAAGGTGCTGACGCGGATCAAGGTCGACGAGGAGGCGATGACCTACGCGCGCGAGCAGGGCTTCGAGCTGAGTGACGTGCCGCCGCGCGGGCACCGCGTCTTCCTGAAGCGGACCGGCAACATGAGCACCGGCGGCATCAGCATCGACCGCACCGAGGAGATCCATCCCGACAACGCCGAGATCGCCGAGCAGGCGGCGCGCGTCGTCGGTCTCGACATCGCGGGCATCGACTTCATCTGTCCCGACATCAGCGTTCCGGTGCGCGAGACGGGCGGCGGGATCGTCGAGGTCAACGCCGCGCCCGGGTTCCGGATGCACACCCATCCGACCGAGGGCGAGCCGCAGTACGTCGCCAAGCCGGTCCTCGACCTGCTCTTCCCGCCCGGCACCGATGCCCGCATCCCGATCGTCGCTGTCACCGGCACGAACGGCAAGACGACGACGGCGCGGATGATCGCGCACATCATGAAGGGGATGGGCCACAAGGTCGGCCTCACCAGCACCGACGGCATCTTCGTCGACAGCCGCCTCATCCGAAAGGCCGATGCGTCCGGGCCACGCTCGGCGTCGACCGTCCTCCAGCACCCGAACGTCGACTTCGCCGTCTTCGAGGTGGCGCGTGGCGGGATCTTGCGCGAGGGGCTGGGCTATCAGCGCAACGACGTCGCGGTGGTGCTCAACGTCAGCGGCGACCACCTGGGGCTGGGCGGCATCACGACCATCCAGCAGCTCGCCGGCGTGAAGCGCGTGATCGTCGAGGCGGTGCCCCGGGACGGTACCGCGGTCCTCAATGCGGACGATGCGCTGGTGGCGGCCATGGGTCGCCACTGCTCCGGATCGATCATCTACTTCTCGATGGACGCCGAGAATGAGCGGATCAAGTTCCAGGCGTCACGCGGACGTCGCGCCGTGACCCTCGAGAAGGGCCGCAACGGCGAGATGATCGTGCTGCGCCAGGGCCGCAAGTCGATGCCGCTGGTCTGGACGCATCTGCTGCCGGCGACGTTCGAGGGACGGGCACGCATGAACGTGCAGAACGCGCTCGCCGCAGCCGGCGCGGCCTGGGCCGCGGGTGCGCACCTGCACGACATCCGGCAGGGGCTGCGGACGTTCACCACCAGCTACTACATGGCGCCCGGTCGCCTCAACATGTTCGAGCTCGACGGGTACCGCGTCCTCGTCGACTACGCCCACAACCCGCCAGCGGTCGAGGCCCTCGGCGCGTTCGTGGCGAGCCTCGCCGAACCATCGGCTGGCGGCGCCCGGGCCCTCGTCACCGGCAAGCGCATCGGCGTCATCGCCACCGCCGGGGATCGGCGCGACGAGGACATCGTGGAGCTCGGCCGCATCGCGGCGAAGCATTTCGATCGAATCGTCATCCGCGAGGACGCGAACAACCGGGGCCGGCCGCGCGGCAACACCGCCGAGCTGATCGAACAAGGCATGCGCGCCGCCATGGACGCCGGTGCGGCACGGGTCACCGAGATCGAGACGCACCTGTCCGAGATGGATGCCACGCGACGCGCCCTCGACATCGCCGAGCCGGGCGACGTCGTCGCGGTCTGCGTCGACCACGCCAACGATGTCTGGAAGGAGCTCCAACGGCGGCAGCACGGCGACGCCTCCGAAGGGTCGCAGCTGCGGGCGGTGACGATCCTCGACGAGGCCCCGCACGCCGAGGATCTCGAGGTCTAGCCGCTCACCAGTTCGCGGAGCCGGCCGATGCCGACCGGCGCGAAGCCCTCGGCCTCCAACCAGTCGAAGATGTCGCTGCGTTCGACGTGTGACATCACGGCCACCACGTCGCCACGCCCGGCCCGCCCGAGCAGGGTCTGCAGTGCCGCCATCTCACTCGGGTGCGCCTCGACCTCGCCGTCATAGCCGCCGTCGCGGGCCCCGTCGCGGAAGAGCCCGTTCATCTCTTCCAGGCTGCGGCCGCGCAGGTAGTGCCGCTTCTCGCAGATGACGAGGTCGTCCGCCGCCGCCGCGACCTCGCCGAGACGGTGCAGGATCGCATCGGTCCGGTCGCCCGCCGTTCCGAGCGCGAGCCGCAGGCGTCCGCGCCCGGCCAGCCCGCGCCCCACGTCGAGCAGGCCGACCAGACCCGCCTCGTTGTGCGCGAAGTCGACGATCACCAGCGTCCCCCGGCCCTCGAACAGGTTCATCCGGCCGGGGTTGACGGTCGCGTCCTGCGCGAACGTCTTCAGGCCACGGCGGATATCGGCACGCGGCAGGCCGAGCGCGTCTGCTGCCGCGGCCGCGGCGAGCGCGTTCGCGATGTTGTAGGCGGAGAGGCCGGCGAACGTGACCGGCAGGTCGGCGGCGCGGGCCAGGCGACGCGGCCGTTGACCGGCGCCATGGAGCACGAGCCAACCCTCCTCGTACACCGCCGCCCGACCGGCGCGATCGATGGCCTCTGCGATCGCCGGCGACGCCGGGTCCATCGTCACCGCGTACCAGCGCGCCTTCGTCTCGCGGCGCATCTTCCAGACCCGCGGGTCGTCCGCGTTGAGGACCGCCCAGCCGTCGCGCTTCGTGATGCGGACGATCGATCCCTTCGTCTCGGCCAGCTCCTCCAGCGTATCCACCCCGTTGAGCCCCAGGTGGTCGGCGCTGACGTTGGTGACGACGCTGACGTCGTTGTGGTCGTAGCCGATGCCGCGCAGCAGGATTCCGCCGCGCGCCGTCTCGAGCACCGCGACGTCGAGGCCCGGCTCGGCGAGCACGCGGCCGGCGCCGCCGAATCCGGTCCAGTCCCCGGCCTCGACCAGCTCGCCGTCGACGTAGATGCCGTCAGAGTTGGTCATGCCCACGCGTCTGCCGGCGCCGGCCATAAGGTGGGCGATGAGGCGGGTGGTGGTGCTCTTGCCGTTGGTGCCGGTGACGGCGACGATCGGGAGCGTCGCGACCGGCAGCGACGGCCGCGGTCCCAGCGCCACCGCCTGCAGGCCGCGCGCCTCGCGTCGCACGGAGCTGCGGCCGAGGGCGATGCGGGCCGCCGACGCCCCGATCGCCTGGCTGATGGTCCGGCGCCGCCACGGGTAGGCCACCAGCGCTCGCAGGTCGTCGTCGCTGCGGCGCGTCGTGATCCGCGGTGGCGGCAGGTCGATCGCGACATGCAGGTCACGCACCTCCGCGCCGGCACGCTCCGCCACCTCGGCGGCGCGTCCGGGCTCCGGGTCGCCGAACTCGACCTTCACCGCCGGGCGGACGAAGAACCGATTGGGGCCGTCGAGCACGCGCAGCTCGATGAGCTCGGTCGCGTCGTCGTCCGGCTGCCCACGTTCTGGCATGGCGCGAGTATGCCAAATGAGGATCGTCCCGCATGGCTCCGACGGCGGTCGATGCCGGTAGACTCGGTACCCATGCCACCACCGTCGACCGACCAGCTGCTGCACACCATCGAGGCCTCGCGCGAGGCGTTCGTCGATGAGCTGCGCACGCTCGTGAGCATCGACTGCGGCTCCTACACGCCGGCGGGGGTCAACGCCGTCGCGGCGCACGTGACGCAGCGCCTCCGCGGTCTGGGTGCGACGGTTCAGCGGGTATCGCCGCGAGCGGAATCGGATGAGCCGGCGCTCGGCGACCTCGTCATCGGTCGGATCGACGGTGACGGCCCGCGCATCCTCCTCATCGGTCATATGGACACGGTCTTCGACGCCGGCACCGCCGCCGAGCGCCCGTTCCGCCTCGACGGCGCCCGCGCGACCGGGCCGGGCGTCACCGACATGAAGGCCGGGATCCTCGCCGGTCTCCACGCGATCGCCGCGCTCCAGGCAGCCGGGCGGCGACCGGCGATCACTTTCGTCGCCAACCCGGACGAGGAGATCGGGTCGCCGTTCTCGACGCCCCACATCCAGCGCCTCGCTTCCGACCACGACGTCGTCTTCGTCCTCGAGTGTGCCCGCGCCAACGGCGATATCGTCTCCGCGCGCAAGGGCATCGCGGATGCAGAGGTGGTCGTCACCGGACGGGCGGCGCACGCGGGCATCGAGCCGGAGAAGGGGCGCCACGCGATCCTGGCCGCGGCGCGCCAGGTGGAGCGGATCCAGGCGCTGAACGACCGATGGCCATCGGTCACCGCCAACGTCGGCGTCATCGCCGGAGGCAGCCGGCCCAACGTGGTGCCGGCAGGCTGCCGCTACGAGGTCGACCTCCGCGCCGCGACGGTCGGAGAGTTCGATGCCGCCTGGGCAGCCCTGGGCGAGATCGTCGCGGCCCCGGCCCTCGACGGAGCGACGGCGACGCTGCGCCGCACGGCCCACCACCCACCGATGGAGAAGTCGGTCGCCACCGGGCGGCTCGTTGACCTTGCCGTCGAGATTGGCGGTGAGCTCGGCCTGCGGCTCGCCGACGCGACCACCGGGGGTGCGTCGGACGCGAACACGACCGCGGCGCTCGGGATACCCACGCTCGACGGCCTCGGCCCGGTCGGTGGCGATGACCATTCCGCGGACGAGTGGCTGGATGTCGCGAGCATCGTGCCGCGAACGACGCTCCTCGCCGCCCTCATCGACCGGGTGGGTTCTGCCCTCTGAGCGCGCGGCGCACCGAGTCCCTTATCGGCGAGATCGCGCCAGGCGCACGCGTGGCACGCGGTTCCGCCGATCTGTCGATGCCGGCGGTGCGTGAGGCGCGCGCCCGCGGTCCCGTCGCGCTCGAACTCCGGTGATGGGGCGGCGGAACCGAGCCCAATCGGTGCCTCCGGCACGGAATCGGTGACGCATCACCGACCTGCGCCGAGCACCGCGATCCACCGCCCCGACGGGCGCGAGCGGCGGCCTCCGGTAGAATGAGGGCTCCGTGACGAAGCAGAACGACGCGAGTCCGCGCCCCGGCGAGCTCCGGCACCGCACGACCCTGCAGGTGCGGTTTGGGGACACCGACGCCTTCGGCCACGTGAACAACGCCGTCTTCGCCAGCTACCTCGAGCTGGCGCGGATTCGCTACCTCCAGGAGGTCCTCCACCCGGATCGACCGTTCGACCGGATGCCGCTCATCCTCGCGCGCCTCGAGATCGACTATCGCTCGCCGATCTTCTTCGACGAGGAGATCGTCGTCGAGACCGGCGTCACGCACGTCGGGCGCACGAGCTTCGGGATGCGGCACCGGATGGCGACTGCCGACGGACGGCTCGTGGGCGAGTCGTCGTCAATCCTCGTCGCCTACGATTACGACGCGGCATGCCCCATGCCGGTCCCCGATGCGTGGCGCGAACAACTCGCCGCACACGAGCGACGATCCTTCGACACCGATGCCGCCGCGGCCGCGACGGCCAGCACCTGACGCACCACACGGAGACCCATGCCTGATCCACAGCGGTTCGACCTCCTCATCCTTGGCGGCGGGATGAGCTACGTCGGTGCGATCCGCGCCGCGCAGCTCGGGCTCTCGGTGGGGCTCGTCGAGCGCGACCGGCTCGGCGGCACGTGCCTCAACCGCGGCTGCATCCCCTCCAAGGCGCTGCTCGAGACGGCCGACCTGCTGCACCGCGTGACCGAGCAGGGAGCGGAGTTCGGGCTCGCGGGCCACGACGGAATCAGCCTCGACTACGGCGCGCTCGGGAAGCGCCGCGACGCCGTGATCGAGAAGCACGTCAAGGGCGTCGAGTTCCTCATGAAGAAGAACGGTGTCACCGTTCTCGAGGGCAATGGCATCCTGACCGGGCCGACCAGCGCGCGCGTCTCCGGCGGCGCATCGGGCGACGTGGAGGCCACCGCGACGGACCTCATCCTCGCCACCGGATCCGCTCCCCGCTCCGTGCCCGGGCTCGAGCCGGACGGCCACCTCATCATCACCAGCGACGAGGCGCTGGCACGCAACGACGTGCCGCAGCGGGTCACGATCGTCGGCGCCGGCGCGATCGGTGTCGAGTGGGCCAGCATGTACCGCGACTTCGGCGCGGAGGTGACGCTCATCGAGTTCGCCGACCGGATCGTCCCGCTCGAGGACCCGGAGATCAGCAAGGAGCTGCATCGCGTCTTCAAGAAGCGCGGCATCACCATCCTCGCCGCCAGCACCATCGACACCGAGACCCTGAAGAAGGGCGACGGCGAGATCAGCTTCCAGGTTGCCGGCAAGGACGGTGGCAAGCGGACCGCGGTGACGAGCGACGTCATCCTCGTCGCGGTCGGCCGGCGACCACTGACCGAGAACATCGGGCTGGAGGCGATCGACGGGCTGACCCTAGAGCGCGGCTACGTCGTCGTCGACGAGTTCATGCGCACTGGCGTGGACCATCTCTACGCCATCGGCGACATCGTCCCCGGCTTCGCGCTGGCGCACGTGGCCAGCCACGAGGCCATCGTGGCGGTGGAGCATCTCGCCGGCCACGACCCGGAGCCGGTGCGCATGGACCTCATGCCACGCGTGACGTTCTGCCGGCCGCAGATCGGGAGCGTCGGGCTCAGCGAGGCGGAGGCGACCGCCGCGGGCCACGAGATCAAGACCGGCTCCTTCCCCTTCCGCGCGCTCGGCAAGGCGACGATCGTGGGCGAGGTGGACGGCTTCGCGAAGTTCGTCGCCGATGCGGAGACCGGGCTGCTGCTCGGGGCGCATATCATCGGTGCGCACGCCGGCGACTTGCTGGCGGAGCCGACGCTGGCCCGGCTCGTCGAAGGCACGGCGGCGGAGATCGCGATGAGCGTCCACGCCCATCCGACCCTCACCGAAGTGCTGGCCGAGGCGGCGCTCGCTGTTGACGGCGCCGCGATCCACGTCTGAGGGAGGTAGGACCGAGACCGATGGGCAACGAGGCCGCGACACGGCCGATCCATGGCGACCTCGGCCTGAGCGACGACGACGTGCGGGCCATGTATCGGCAGATGCTCCTCGCCCGGGCCGTCGACGAGCGGATGTGGCTGATGCAGCGCGCCGGCAAGATCGCCTTCATCATCTCCGGGCAGGGCCATGAAGGCGCTCAGGTCGCCACGGCCTGGCCATTGCGACCGAAGCAGGACTGGATGGCGCCGTACTATCGGTCCATCGCGTCGGCGATCACCTTCGGGATGCTCCCCGAGGACATCATCACCGCGCACCTCGCCAAGGGCGACGACGTCAGCTCCGGCGGGCGCCAGATGCCCGGCCATTACGGCGCCGCGCGCTACAACATCGTCTCGCTCAGCTCGCCGGTGGGCACCCAGGTGCTGCACGCGGTGGGGATCGCCATGGCGGCCTGGGTGAAGCGCGAGGACGTCGTGACGCTCACGACGTTCGGCGAGGGGACGAGCAACCAGGGCGAGATCCACGAGGCGATGAACTTCGCCGGCGTCCACCAGCTGCCGGTCATCTTCGTGTGCGAGAACAACGGCTACGCCATCAGCGTCCCGCTGAGCCAGCAGGTGGGCGGCGGCCATGTCGCGGCGCGAGCAGCGGGCTACGGCTTCACCGGCGTGGCCGTCGACGGGACCGATGTGCTCGAGTGCTACCGGGTCGCCAAGGAGGCCCACGAGCGCGCCCGCGCCGGCGACGGGCCGACGCTGATCGAGACGAACGTGGTGCGCCTCACCAGCCACTCGTCGGACGACGACCAGCGGCGCTACCGTGACCCCGAGGAGGTGGCCGCCCTCAAGGAGCGCGACCCGATCACGATCTTCGGCAACCGCCTGCGGGGCTGGGGCCTCCTCGACGACGAGGCCGAGGCGCAGCTGCGCGCCGACGTGAAGACGGAGGTCAACGAGGCGAGCAAGGCGGCCGAGGCACGCCCCGAGCCGGACATCGCCACCGCGGCCCTGCACGTCTACGCGGAGGACGGCACCGATGCCTGAGATGAACATCCTCGAGGCGGTGCGCCTCGCCATGGACGAGGAGATGGACCGCGACGAGCGCGTCATGGTCCTCGGCGAGGACGTCGGCAAGAAGGGCGGCGTCTTCGGTGCCACCGAGGGCCTCTTCGCCAAGTACGGAGAGCGACGGGTGCTCGACACGCCGCTCACCGAGGCGATGATCGCCGGCGCCGCGGCGGGTGCCGCGATGTACGGGCTGCGCCCGATCGCCGAGATGCAGTTCGCGGACTTCGTCTACCCCGCCTTCAACCAGATCGTCTCCGAGATCAGCCGCATGCGGTACCGATCGAACGGGACGTTCGGCCTGCCGATGGTGATCCGGATGCCGTACGGCGGCGGCGTCCACGGCGCCCTGTACCACAGTCAGTCCAACGAGGCCTACTTCACCTCGACCGTCGGCCTCAAGGTCGTGGCGCCCGGCACACCGGCCGACGCCAAGGGCCTGCTCAAGGCCGCGATCCGCGACCCGGATCCGGTGATGTTCTTCGAGCACAAGAAGACGTACCGGCTCTTCAGGGCGGAGGTGCCCGACGGCGACACGGTGGTGCCGATCGGCAAGGCTGACGTTGCGCGCCGCGGCAAGCACCTTTCCATCTTCTGCTACGGAATGATGCGCACCTTCGCGCTGGAGGCGGCCGAGACGCTGGCCCGCGAGGACGGCATCGAGGCCGAGATCGTCGACCTGCGCTCGCTGCGACCGCTCGACGAGGCGGCGGTGCTGGCCTCCGTCCAGAAGACCGCGCGCGCGCTCGTCGTCCACGAGGCGAACCGATTTGGCGGCTTCGGGGCCGAGGTGGCGGCGCTCATCGCCGAGCGCGGCTTCGAGCACCTCGACGCGCCGGTGACCAGGCTCGCCGGCCCGGAGGTGCCGGCGGTCCCATTCCACCACGACTTGGAAGACTGGTTCATGGTCTCGCCGGCCAAGATCGTCGACGCTGCGCGCGACTTGGCGGCGTACTGATGCCGGCACCGACCCGTGCAGGCGGCGGCGCGATCGGTGCAGGCGGCGGCGCGATCGGTGCGGGCGGCGGCGCGATCGGTGCAGGCGGCGGCGCGATCGGTGCAGGCGGCGGCGCGATCGGTCCGGGGGCGGTTTGACAACTGCATGCCTGGGCGCGCATTGGCGAGACGTCACCGGGACCCGGCGCCGACCTTGAGCGTGGATCTGGTCGTCCGTGGCCACCCGAGGCCCCGATGACCGGCTAACGCAAACCACGCCCGCATATGACACGTCGCGAGCGGCGCAGGCGCGAGCGTCGGATAAGGAGCGCACGCGCAGGGTGGAAGCGAATCTGCCACCATCATGAGCGAAGACGCCGAGCACGAGGGATTGAAATGTCGACAACCATCAAGATGCCGCAGCTCGGCGAGTCGGTCACCGAGGGGACGATCGAGCGCTGGCTCGTCAAGGAAGGCGACACGGTCGAGCAGTACGACCCGCTCTTCGAGGTCGTCACCGACAAGGTGAACGCCGAGGTGCCGGCCGAGGTTGCCGGCACCATCACCAAGATCATCGTCCCCGACGGCGAGACCGTCGCGGTCGGGACGGCCCTGGCCGAGATCGAAGCCGAGGGCGACGCCGCATCTGACGGGACCGATGCCGCCGAGGCGCCGGCCGAGACAGGGCCCGAGCAGCCCGCGGCCGTTGCC
>JBBRWZ010000008.1:0-52430 GCA_038248895.1 Candidatus Limnocylindria bacterium
CACCGCGCTCGTTCACCTCGACAAACTCAGCGCCGGTCTGCCCGGACGCGTGGCCATCAAACTCGAGTCGCGCAAC
Source organism: Candidatus Limnocylindria bacterium (assembly GCA_038248895.1). GTDB lineage: Bacteria > Chloroflexota > Limnocylindria > QHBO01 > QHBO01 > JAICQM01. The sequence goes on from JBBRWZ010000008.1 coordinate 77, forward strand.
CCGGGCGGCTCGGTCAAGGACCGTATCGGCCGCGCGATGATCGACGATGCCGAGGCGCGTGGGCTGATCAGCCCCGGTCGCTCCGTCATCGTCGAGCCGACGAGCGGGAACACCGGCGTGGGGCTGGCGATGGCCGCGGCGGTGAAGGGGTATCGGTGCATCTTCGTGATGTCCGACAAGCAGTCGGAGGAGAAGCGCGCGCTGCTGCGCGCGTACGGCGCCGAGGTGGTGATCTGCCCCAGCGACGTCGCGCCGGATGACGAGCGGAGCTACTACCGGGTGAGCGACCGCATTGCGCGCGAGACGCCGGGCGCGTGGAAGCCGGACCAGTACCACAACGAACGCAATCCCGCGGCGCACGCCGCCACCACGGGGCCTGAGATCTGGGAGGCGACCGAGGGGCGGGTGACGCACTTCGTGGCGAGCATCGGGACCGGCGGCACGATCTCGGGGGCGGGGCGTTACCTCAAGCAGCGCGACGCGTCGCTCGCGGTGGTGGGGGCGGATCCGGCGGGGAGTGTCTATTCGGGCGACGCGCCGCGGCCCTACCTGACGGAGGGCGTGGGCGAGGACTTCTGGCCGTCGACCTACGACGCGGGCATCTGCGACGTCGTGGTGCGGGTGAGCGACCGCGACGCCATGCTCACCGCGCGCCAGGCGACTGCCCGTGAGGGCATCCTCATGGGTGAGTCGTGCGGCACCGTGCTGTGGGCGGCGCTGCAGGTCGCGCGGGAGATCACCGAGCCGGGGGCGCTGTTCGTGGTGCTCCTGCCCGATTCTGGCCGCAACTACCTCGGCAAGCTGTATGACGACGGCTGGCTCCGGGCGAACGGCCTGCTCGGACCGGACGAGGACGTCGCCGCCTATGACTGGCGCGACACGCGGCCGGAGCACGTCGTCCGCCGCTGAGCACGAGCCGCCGCCCCCATGGCCGGAGGGGCGTCCTCCTGACCGATGAATCGAACAGGTGACGCCCCGCGGACCCATCAGGCGTCAAACCAACGATTCATCGAAGGAGCGTGCACGTCCCGTGCGGGCGGAGCACGCAACGCCTGGACCGCCTCGCCTGCCATGCTTGGCCTCGCCCAGACCGATGAATCGAAGAGGCGACGCCCCCTCGCACCGCCGGCGTCACCCGCACGATTCATCGAACAGGGGCGGAAGGTCCGCCTGCCCGGCGGGCTCGTGGATGGGGCCGCCACGGCACCGCAGGCTCGTCTGCCACGGCGCGCATCGGACGGCACGATCGGCTCAGGCGGCGGCCTCAGTCGGTGGTCCGCGGGTGGCCAATGCTCGCCTGCCACGAACCCTCGGCCACGAAACTCAGAAACGCCGTATCGACGGGGCCAAAGCGCTTGTCGCGGGCGTGGACCAGGTGCCATTGACGGTGGAGCGGGAAGCCGCCCACCGGCAGCTCGACGAGGTGACCGATCTCGAGCTCGAGCGCCGCCGCGTAGCGCGAGACGACCGATACCCCCAGGTCGCGCGCCACGGCGCGCTTGATCGCGCCGTTGCTGGCGAGCTCCATCACGGGACGGATCGCCACGCCGGCGGCCAGGAAGGCCTCCTCGGCCGTCTCACGTGTCCCCGACCCGGGCTCGCGGACGATGAATGGCTCGGCCGCGAGATCTCTGATCGTCACGCGGCGTCGACTCGCGAGCCGGTTCCGCGGCCCAGCGATCGCGATCAGCTCGTTCGCGAGGAACGGGCGCACCGTGAGCGGAAATGGCGGATTCTCCCAGGGCCGTCCGCTGACGACGAAGTCGGCCTCGCTCGCGGCGAGGCGCGCGTAGACGCCCAGCCGATTCTCGACCCCGAGGCGCACCTCGATCGCCGGATACGCTTCGTGAAATGCGCCCAGGAGGTCGGGGAGGACATAGATCCCGACCGTCGTGTCGCCGGCAACACGGATCGTGCCCCGACCCAGGCCACGCAATGCACTGAGTCCACCCTCCGCCGCCTCGAACTCGCCCAGGATCCGGCGCGCGTGATCATGAAGCAGGCGCCCCGCCTGGGTGAGATGCACACGTCGGCCGATGACCTCGACAACGGGCAGCCCGATCGCCTCGGAGAGGGCCCGGATCTGATGCGAGACCGCCGGCTGGCTCAGCGACAGCGCCTCGGCGGCACGTGAGAAGCCGCCCTCGCGGACGATCGCCGCGAGGAGCCGCAGCTGGTGGACGGTGACCGCCGCCGCGAGCCGCTGGCGGGGTGGCGAGGGCAGCTGAATCATGCACACATGTTATCGAAGCGATGCAATACATGTATTGGACTGCATGCAAGAGCTGTGGCTATGGTGGGCGCGATGTCCTCCCCCACGCCGGCCCCGTCCATGCAGCCCAAGCCCGATCAGCCGCTGGGCGCTGCGGATCGGTACCGCGCCGGCGTCCTGAAGTACGCGCAGATGGGGTACTGGAATCCCGACTACGAGCCACAAGACACTGACCTGTTGGCGCTGTTCCGGATCACGCCGCAGGAGGGCGTCGACGCGGAAGAGGCCGCGGCGGCGGTCGCCGGCGAGTCGTCGACCGCGACCTGGACCGTCGTGTGGACCGATCGCCTGACGGCGGCGGACCGCTATCGAGCCAAGGCGTATCGCGTCGAGCCGGTACCGGGCAGCGCCGACCAGTACTTTGCGTACATCGCGTACGACCTCGACCTCTTCGAGCCGGGGTCGATCGCGAATCTTTCCGCCTCGATCATCGGCAACGTCTTCGGCTTCAAGCCGCTCCGGGCGCTACGCCTCGAGGACATGCGCTTCCCGATCGCGTACGTCTCCACGTTCGACGGTCCGCCCACCGGCATCGTCGTCGAGCGCGAGCGGCTCGACAAGTTCGGGCGCCCCCTCCTGGGCGCCACGGTCAAGCCGAAGCTCGGCCTCTCGGGGCGCAACTACGGCCGCGTCGTGTACGAAGCACTCGCCGGTGGCCTCGACTTCACGAAGGACGACGAGAACATCAACTCGCAGGCGTTCATGCATTGGCGCGACCGCTTCCTCTTCTGCATGGAGGCGGTGAACCGCGCCGTCGCCGCGAGCGGCGAGGTGAAGGGCCACTACCTCAACGTCACCGCCGGGACGATGGGGGCGATGTACGAGCGTGCCGAGTTCGCGAAGGAGCTCGGCAGCGCCGTGGTCATGATCGACCTCGTCATCGGCTACACGGCAATCCAGTCGATGTCGAAATGGGCGCGCCGCAACGACATGCTGCTGCACCTCCATCGAGCCGGGCACTCGACGTACACGCGCCAAAAGAGTCACGGCGTCTCGTTCCGCGTCATCTCGAAGTGGATGCGCCTCGCCGGCGTCGACCACCTCCATGCCGGGACGATCGTCGGCAAGCTCGAGGGGGACCCGAATAGCGTCCAGGGCTTCTACAACGTGCTCCGCGAGCCGCACAACGCAGTTGACCTCCAGCGCGGCATCCATTTTGACCAGGACTGGGGCGGCATGCGCGGGGTGATGCCCGTCGCCTCCGGTGGCATCCATGCGGGACAGATGCACCAGCTGCTGCACTACCTTGGCGACGACGTCATCCTCCAGTTCGGTGGCGGCACCATCGGCCATCCGCAGGGCATCCAAGCCGGTGCCACCGCCAACCGCGTCGCGCTGGAGGCAATGGTCCTCGCCCGCAACGAGGGCCGCGACATCTGGAACGACGGGCCGGAGATCCTCGCCGACGCGGCCCGCGCCTGCACCCCGCTCCGTGCCGCGCTCGATACCTGGGGCGAGGTCACGTTCGACTACACCAGCACCGATACGCCTGACTACGTCGCCACGCCGACGCCTGCCTAGGAGCGCCGACGATGCGACTCACACAGGGAACGTTCTCGTTCCTCCCCGACCTGACTGATGAGCAGATCCGCGCCCAGGTCGAGTACTGCCTCGGCCGGGGATGGGCGATCGCGCTCGAGCATACCGATGACCCCCACCCGCGCAATACGTACTGGGAGATGCACGGGCTACCGATGTTCGACCTCGCCGACGCGGCCGGGGTGATGGACGAGGTCCGCGCCGCGCGCGCCGCCCATCCTGACGACTACGTGAAGTTGAATGCCTTTGACGCCACCCGTGGCGTCGAGTCGCTGCGCCTCTCGTTCATCGTCAACCGCCCCTCGCTCGAGCCGGGGTTCCGCCTCGCGCGACACGAGGGACCGGGTCGCAGGATTCGCTACGTCATCGGTGCCTACGCCATCGACCGGCCGGTGGGGGAGCGGTATCGATGAGCCGCCATCCGGTGCCGGACGCGTCGAGCCTCGACCTCGCCGCGGCGCTCGCCGACTCGCACGTCGAGGAGGTGCTCGACCGGCTCGACCGCGAGCTCATCGGTCTCGCGCCGGTCAAGACGCGGATCCGCGAGATCGCCGCGCTTCTCCTCGTCGAGAAGCTGCGTGCCGGCGTGGGCCTTACCGCGTCGCCGCCATCGCTGCACATGAGTTTCACCGGCAACCCGGGCACGGGCAAGACGACCATCGCACACCGGATGGCTGAGATCCTCCACCTCCTCGGCTACGTCCGAAAGGGCCACCTCGTGGCCGTGACCCGCGACGACCTCGTCGGCGAGTTCATCGGGCACACGGCACCAAAGACCAAGGACGTCCTGAAGCGAGCAATGGGCGGTGTCCTCTTCATTGACGAGGCGTACTACCTCCACCGGCCGGAGAACGAGCGCGACTACGGACAGGAGGTCATCGAGATCCTCCTGTCGGTGATGTAGAATCAGCGCGACGACCTCGTCGTCATCCTCGCCGGCTATCGCGAGCGAATGGAGCGCTTCTTCGCAACCAACCCCGGCATTCGGTCGCGGATCGCCCATCACATCGACTTTCCCGATTACGAGCCGGACGAACTGCTGGCGATCGCCGAGATCATGCTCGGGCGGATGGAATACCGCCTCTCCCCCGAAGCGCGGACCGCGCTGGCCGAGTACGTCGACCTGCGCCGCGCCCAACCGAACTTCGCGAACGCGCGGTCGATCCGCAACGCGCTTGACCGATCGCGACTGCGCCAGGCGAACCGGCTCTTCGTCGCCCGCTGCGCGCCGCTCACGCGAGACGACCTCATGACGATCGAGGCGGCCGATGTGCGGGCCAGCCGCGTCTTCGACGCCGCGCCCGACGAGGCGGCGGCGCCGTGACGACGCTGGCCACCGGCGCGCAGCAGTCGCTGACCGAGTTCCTCATCGACGAGCAGCGCAAGCTCCCGGCCGCCACCGGCAACTTCACCGCGCTCGTCAACGACCTGCGCCTCGCCTGCAAGCGCATCGCCAACCTCGTTGGCAAGGGTCCCCTCGTCAACCTGTCGGGCACGACGGGCACCGTCAACGTCCAGGGCGAGTCGCAGGCCAAGCTGGACGTGGTCGCCGACGAGATCTTCCACCGCACCCACCTTCGCACGGGGACCGTGGCGGGCATGCTCTCCGAGGAGGGCGAGACGGTGCGGCCCACTCCCGGCGACATGCCACGGGGACGCTACCTGCTCGCCTTTGATCCGCTCGATGGCTCGTCGAATATCGACGTGAATGTGAGCGTCGGCTCGATCTTCAGTGTGCTGCCCGACCCGGATTCGAGTGTTCCGGTCGACGCGGACGCGTTCCTACAGCAAGGATCACGACAGGTTTGTGCCGGCTACGCGATCTATGGGCCGACGACGATGCTGGTGCTCACGTTCGGGCACGGCGTGCAGGGCTTCACGCTCGACCGGGAGATTGGCGAGTTCATCCTGACCCACCGGGACATGCGGATCCCCGACGCCGCCAGCGAGTTCGCCATCAACGCCTCCAACTCGCGGTTCTGGGAGCCGGCCGTCACTCGCTACGTCGAGGAGTGCCTCGCCGGCAGCGCCGGGCCCCGCGGGCGCGACTTCAACATGCGCTGGGTCGCGTCCCTTGTCGCGGAGGCCCATCGGATCCTCATCCGTGGCGGCGTCTTCCTGTACCCGCGTGACGATCGGGAACACGGACGCCACGGCAAGCTGCGCCTCCTCTACGAGGCAAACCCGATAGGCCTGCTGATCGAGCAGGCCGGTGGCCGCGCCAGCACGGGCCACGGGCCGGTCCTGGATGTCGAGCCGACCGCGATCCACCAGCGCACCGGGTTCGTCTTCGGGGCTCGCGACGAGGTCGAGCGTATCGAGTCCTATCACGCCGAGCACAACCAGCGTCCGTTCGCCGCGCCGCTCTTCAACGCGCGCGGCCTCTTCGTGGACGGCGGCTAGACCGATGTCGAGCCTGCATCCGATCATCGCGGTCACCGGGTCGTCGGGCGCAGGTACCACGTCGGTTTCAAAGACGTTCGCTCAGATTTTCCGGCGCGAGCACCTTTCCGCCGCGTTCGTCGAGGGTGACGCGTTCCACCGCCACGACCGGGCGGAGATGGCCGCTCGCATGGCTGCCGCCGTGGATGCGGGCAACCATCGGTTCAGCCACTTCGGCCCGGAGGCGAATCTGTTCGCGGAGCTCGAGGAGCTCTTCAGCAGCTATGCAGCCACGGGCGGCGGTCGAACCCGCAGCTACCTGCACGATGACAACGCGGCCGCGGCCGCCGGACAGCAACCCGGCACGTTCACCCCGTGGACCGATGTGCCGGCCGAGACCGATCTCCTCTTCTACGAGGGGCTCCACGGCGCCATCCGCACCGACAACGTGGATGTGGCCCAGCACTCCGACCTGCTGGTCGGCGTCGTCCCGGTCATCAACCTGGAGTGGATCCAGAAGATCCAGCGTGACAAGCACGCGCGCGGCTACTCCGCCGAAGCCATCACCGACACGATTCTGCGCCGGATGCCGGACTATCTCGACTTCATCTGCCCGCAGTTCACCCGGACGCACATCAACTTCCAGCGCGTGCCGGTGGTCGACACATCGAACCCCATCATCGCCCGCTTCATCCCGACGCTCGACGAGAGCTTCCTCGTGATCCGGTTCCGGGACCCGCGCGGCATCGACTTCCCGTATCTGCTCTCGATGATCCACGACTCGTTCATGAGTCGCCCGAACACGCTCGTCTGTCCCGGCGGAAAGATGGACCTGGCGATGCAGCTGATCTTCACCCCGCTGATCTGGCGGCTGATCGAGCGGCGGAACCAGGCTCGTGCCCGTCCCTGAGCGAGAGGAGCGCCGAGTCCTCCCGCGCATGCCCGCAGCCCTGCCCCGATGAATCTCTGCTTCGACGCCTGACCGGCGGCGGGGGCGATGGGTCGCCGATTCATCGGTGTGACCGGCGCCTGAGTGGCCTCCCACGTTCCGAGAGGCGTCCTCCCGACCGATGAATCGAACAGGTAACGCCGCGCGGGCCCGCCAGGCGTCAAACCAGCGGTTTATCGAAGGAGTGCAGAGGGCCCGCGCAGCCCCGCCTGGGACGTGGCGGCGTCGAAGCTGCGGTGACGCCGATGAGCCCGGCTCGGAACGGGCTCATCGGCATGCTCGGAACGTCGGCTACGGGCAGCTGACGTCCGGGTTGAACGGCTTGAACTCGCCGAGCGGGTTCGAATCCCAGATCCAGGCGTGGAGCGCGAAGAACGCCGGGATGTCATAGCGATTCGGCGCATCGGTCGTCATGAAGCTCGTGCCGAACAGCGATGGCGGCGGGATCATTTCGTCGCCACCGTGCGCGGCGACCCAGTCCGCCTGGAACACCACGTACTCGAGCGCGACCAGCTTGAGCTTGCCATGGGCATCGGGCGCGTAGACGAGGACCTCGGGCTGGGTCGGATCCACGGTCCCGTCCAACAGGGCACCGTTGATGAGGTGGTAGCCCATCGCCCCGGTGCCGTCGAAGGAGGCGATGCATTCGTGGAGGGGTGCTCCCTCGGGGAGGAGCGCATAACCCGCCCGCTCTGCCTGTTGCATGGAGTTGAACCGCGCCGATGCGGCGCGTGCCAGCTGCAGGTCCGACGGGCGCGCCAGGGCGGCGCTGACCGTCAGGGTGGTGAGCAGGGTGGCGATGATGAGCGCCGCAGCGACGCGGCCGGACCTGATGTGTCGCGTGGTCATTGTCAATCTCCTTCGACAGCGGCATCCGCTGTCGGCTTCTGCGTTGGGTCAGACCTCGACCCTGAGCTCATACACTTCCGTGGTGGGGTGGCCGGCCCGCTCGTGCACGCGCATGACGGCCTGTCGGTTGGGCCCGCTGGCCAGGCAGAACACCTTTCCCGCCTCCGGATCGAGCCAGGCGTGCTCGAAATGCACGCCCTCGTCTCCCTCGGCCTCGAGGTCGCGTGCGTGTGCCTCCGCGAGTTGCTCGCGGGTCACCCCGAAGAAGCCCGAATGAACGTCCATGAACTGGGCCATCTGTGCCTCCGTGCTCCGGTGAATGGACCGATGTCACGCAGGTTCCCGGTCGACGCGGTGCGCGTCATCAGCCGGCTGACCCACCAACCGCTGCGGTGCCAGCGCGCAACCATCGGTCATTCGACCGATGACCCGCCGACGGCGGGTCGTACACTTCGCCGCATGAGCCGCCTCGGCCCCCTCCTGTGTCCGATCCTCGTTGGGCGCGACGAGCTGCTCGCGCTCGTCGACCAGGTGATCGGCGACGGACTCGCCGGCCGCGGTCGGACGCTGTTGCTGTCCGGCCAGGCGGGCCTCGGCAAAACGCGACTCATTCGCGCCGCGGTCCGGAAGGCGGAGGCGAGCGGGCTGCGCGTCGATGGTGGCTCGGTTGCGCCGCAGGATTCGCAGGTGCCTCTGGCGTCGATCCGTGAGATGGCGACCGGGATGCGCGACAACGCCGATTTCGGGACCCTCTCGGAGGACCTGCTCGCCATCGACGGCCGCCACGATGGCGACGCGCTTGGCGCCCGTCGGCGGATCGTGCGGGCCGCCGCCGACCGGATCCTGCAGGCGATCGACCGGCCGACGATGCTCATTTTCGACGACCTGCATTGGGCCGACGAGATGAGCCTCGAGGTCGTTGGCGAGCTGGCTCGCCATGCGGCGGACCGCCCGCTGGTCCTCATCGGCGGTTATCGACCGGATGAGTTCCCACCCGACAAGATTCATCGCGAGTGGCGGGCGAGACTGCTCAGCCAGCGACTGGCGGATGAGGCCCGCCTCCTGCCGCTGAGCATCGACGAGACGGCGGTCGCCACCACGCTCCTCCTCGGCGGCGAGCTGCCGGCGCCCCGCGACGTCGTGGAGGCCGTCCACGAGCGGACGAACGGCATTCCCCTGCACATCGAGGAGCTCCTGGCCGCACTCGACGACGAGACGCGCATGGATGGAGCGCGCATCCGCGAGGCGCACGTGCCGGACAGCATCGGTGACGCCGTCCTGGCGCGCCTGGCCCGGCTCTCCGACGATGCGCGGATGATCGCGCGAGCAGGTGCGGTGATCGGCCGCTGCTTCAGCCCCGACGCATTGGCCGGGATCGTCGACCGTCCCCTGAGTGACCTCGAGCCGACGCTCGATGAGCTCGTCGACGCCGCGATCATCCACCCGTTCCAGTACATCGACCACGGCTACTACGACTTCCGCCACCAGCTGCTGCGCGATGCGGTCTACGGCGTGGTGCCGCCGTCGGAGCTGCGCCGATTTCACGCCCGGGCAGCAGAATTCGTGATGACCCTCGAGGCGTCGAGCGTCGTCCATGCCTCGCGTCACTACGAGCGCGCCGGGTTGCGCTCGGACGCCTACCGGGCGGCACTCACCGCGGCGCGCGATGCGAGCCGGATCTCGGCCCGCCATGAGGCATACGAGCTCTTCCAGCGGGCGATCGCGAACATGCCACGCGACCTGCCCGTCGCCGAGCAGGCGGACCTGCACATGCAGCTCTCCGACGCTGCTGCGGCGATCGAACGCAACGACGAGAGCATGGTGGCCGCGGAGCGGGCGAGGGAGCTCTACCTCGAGGCGAATCAGCCGCTCGACGCCGCGTCCACGCTCGTCTCCATGTTCATCCTGCACACACGCAGCGGCGCGCCGTACGCAGAGTCGCGCTCGTACACGGACCGCGCGGGCGAGGAGATCGCGGCGCTGCCGGTCACGCCCGAACGCGAGCAGCTGCGCGCGATCCTGCTCAGTGTCCGCGCCGGCGACCTCTTCGCCACGTCCGAACTCGATGTGGCCCGTCGAGATGCCGTCGCGTCCCGCGAGCTCGCCGAATCGGTTGCGGATCGCGAGACGGTGCTGGAGGCCGACCTGCTGCTGGCAAGAATCGACATCGCCGCCGGCCACTACGACGCCATGCGCGACGGCCTGCGCGCGGCGCGCGAGGCGCGCGATGCGGGCTTCGAGTCGGTGGGCGTCACCGGATACCGCAACCTGGCGATCCTTGCCACACGGATGATGGATGCCGAGACCGCCGAATCGGCGCTGAGCGAAGGTCTTCAGTACGCTGACGCCATCGAGCAGTCCCACTGCCGGCAGATGATGGCGACGACCAGGGCGGTCCTCGACTGGGCGGCCGGCAGATGGGACGCGGCGGACGAGGTCGCGCGCCACGAGCTCGTGGACCGTGGCTGCACGCGCGGCGTCATCGGATCGCTCGACGTGATCGGCCTGGTGGCGCTCGGACGCGGACGCACCGACGAGGCGCGGCGCTGGCTTGACGAGTCATTGACCGCCGGCCGTCGCATCGGTGAGCTCCAGTTCATCCTGACGCCGCTGTGGGGCCTCGCCGAAGCAGACCTCCAGGACGGCGCCACCGCGGCGGCGATCGAGCGCTGCGAGGAGGCGTGGTCGCTCGCCAGCGCCGTCGGCGAGCGCGCGCTGCTCGTCCCGTTCGTCGTGACCGGTGCGCGCGCGCTCATCGCCGCTCGTCGGCCGGATGCCGCGGAGCGGTGGGCGGCACGTGCCGCCGCGTACCTTGCGGGATGGGAGTCGCTGGCGTCCCCGGCGCTCGCGCACGCCGATGGGCTCGTTCGGATGGCATCCGGATCGCTCACCGCCGCACGCGAGGGGCTCGAGCGCGCGGTGCGCGGTTGGACGGAGCGGGGTCGCACCTGGGAATCGCTGTCCGCGAGCCTCGATCTCGCGCAATGCCTGATGCGCTCGAACCGCCACCCCGATGCCGGCGAGGTGATCGCCCGCGTTCGTTCGGCGGCCGGCCAGATGGGCAGCCAGCCACTCCTCACGCGAGCCGATGCGCTTGCCAGGGCCGGCCGCGGCCGCGCGCACGATGACGATCCGTGGCGTCCGCTGTCGGTGCGCGAATTTGAGGTCGCGCGGCTCGTCGCCGACGGGCGCACCAACGGGGAGATCGCCGCGCAGCTCGGCCTCTCGCCGAGGACCGTGGGGGCGCACGTGGAGCACATCCTGGCCAAGCTCGGCGTCGGACGGCGGACGGAGATCGCCGCCTGGGCGACAGGCGTCCGCACCGCGCGGCCCGCCGTGCAGGTCCCCGAGCTCCTGCGGCGATAGTCGCCGCGGCCGCGCATCCGGCTCCCTCCGAGCGCGTCGCCCGCATCCCGCGCATGCCCGCGCATGCCCCGATGAATCGCCGCTTCGACGCCTGACCGGCGGCGAGGGCGATGGGTCGCCGATTCATCGGTGTGACGGGCGTCTGGGTGGCCTCCCACGGCCGGAGGGGCGTCCTCCCGACCGATGAATCGAACAGGTGACGCCCACGGACCCACCAGGCGTCAAACCAACTATTCATCGAAACGAGGGCGGATGTGAACGGCTGGGCCGGGTTGTGGCGGGACCGGCGCTGGCGAGTACCATGGATGTCAACGAGCCACGCACGGAACGAGAGTCCGCATGACACAGTTGGCAACGCCGGCGCGCGACGATGCGCCGCAGACATTGGAACGCGTCAATCATTGGATCAACGGCACGCGCGTCGCGGGCACATCCGGCCGCCGTGGACCCGTCTTCAACCCGGCCACCGGCGCCGTGGCGCGCGAGGTCGACTTCGCGACGGTCGAGGAGGTGGACGCCGCCATCGCGGCGGCGCGCGCTGCCTTCCCGGCATGGCGTGCCACGAGCATCAGCCGCCGCACCGAGATCCTCTTTCGGATGCGCAACCTCGTCGATGAGCATCGCGAGGAGATTGCGGCGCACCTGACGCGCGAGCACGGCAAGGTACGGACCGACGCCCTCGGCGAGGTGGCGCGCGGGCTCGAGAACCTCGAATTCGCGACCGGCATTCCGCACCTGCTGAAGGGAGGCTTCAGCGAGCAGGCGAGCACCGGCGTCGACGTCTACCAGATCCGCCAGCCGCTCGGCGTCGTGGCGGGCATCACGCCCTTCAACTTCCCGGCCATGGTGCCGATGTGGATGTTCGCCAACGCCATCGCCTGCGGCAACGCGTTCGTCCTCAAGCCATCGGAGAAGGATCCATCGGCATCGGTCTACATGGCCGAGCTCTGGAAGGAGGCCGGGCTTCCCGACGGCGTCTTCAACGTCGTCCACGGTGACAAGGTCGCGGTCGATGCGATCCTTCAGCACCCCGACATCGCGGCGGTGAGCTTCGTCGGCTCGACGCCCATCGCGCGCTACATCTACGAGACCGGGACGAAGGCGGGGAAGCGCGTCCAGGCTCTCGGCGGGGCCAAGAACCACATGGTCGTCCTGCCCGATGCGGACATCGAGATGTCGGCCGACGCGGCCGTCTCGGCGGCGTATGGCTCGGCGGGGGAGCGCTGCATGGCGATCAGCGTCGTCGTGGCGGTCGGGGACGTGGCCGACCCGCTCGTCGCGGCGATCGAGCAACGGCTGCCGAAGATCACCGTTGGCCCGGGCCACGAGGACGGCTCCGAGATGGGTCCGCTCATCACGCGCGAGCACCGCGACAAGGTCGCCTCGTACCTGGAGAGCGGTGTGTCGCAGGGCGCGACGCTGCGTGCGGACGGCCGCCAGCACGTGCTCTACACCGAGTCGGAGGGTTTTTTCCTGGGGCTGAGCCTGCTCGACAACGTGACGCCGGAGATGGAGTGCTACCGCAACGAGATCTTCGGGCCGGTGCTCGAGATCGTGCGCGTGCCCACCTACACCGATGCGGCCGCGCTGGTCAACGACAACCCGTACGCCAATGGCACCGCCATCTTCACGCGCGACGGTGGGGCGGCGCGGCAGTTCCAGTTCGACATCGACGTCGGCATGGTCGGGATCAACGTCCCGATCCCGGTCCCGGTCGCGTACTACAGCTTCGGTGGCTGGAAGAGCTCGCTCTTCGGCGACCTGCACATGTACGGACCGGAGGGGATCCAGTTCTACACCCGTGCCAAGGTCGTCACCGCCCGCTGGCCCGACCCTGGCACGAGCAGCGTCGATCTCGGCTTCCCGCGCACCCGCTGAGGTCCCTCACTGCCGCGCCACGACGCGATGGGCGACCCGCGACGGGCGCCGACCGTGGGGGTCGGTATCGGACACTGCGTGGCCGCAATCGGCAGGTGAGGTCGGTGCCGGACACCACCGGCGCGCATTGTTGACCGATGGCTGCTGCTGAGGTCGATACCGCAATCGTGACGCCGATACCGACCTGCCAGGTCGACGGCCAGGTCGACGGGAACGGGCCGAGGGGAAGGCCGCGGGGCGCAGGTTGGCGGAACCGCGAGCTCCGCACCCGAACGACCGCCGATGGCCGCATCGCTACCCATGCCACAATGCCCTGCGCATGACCGATCATGAGCACGATCGCCAGGGAGGCGATCGCTTCGAGACCCTCGCCGTCCACGCGGGCGCCGAGCCTGATGCGGCGACGGGCGCCGTCGTCCCCGCCATCCAGATGAGCACGACGTTCAAGCAGGACGGCGTCGGCGGCACGCGCGGCGGGTACGAGTATGGGCGCAGCGACAACCCGACCCGTCGCGCACTCGAGGGCGCGATCGCGACGCTCGAGGGTGGCCGGCATGGTATCGCCCACGCATCCGGTCTCGCCGCGACGCAAAATCTGCTCTATCTCCTGGATCCCGGCGACCGGCTGCTCATGAGCGACGATGTCTACGGCGGGACGTGGCGCCTCCTCGACAAGGTGTGGTCACGCTACGGCGTCCAGGCCACCGCGGTCGACCTGCGGGACCTCGACGCGCTCGCCGACCAGATGGGTGGGTCCGCGCCACCCCGCATGGTCTGGATCGAGACGCCCACGAACCCGCTGCTGAAGATCGTTGACATCAGCGCGGTGGCCCGCCTCGCCGCCACCGCCGGCGCGATGACGGTGGTCGACAACACGTTCGCCACCCCCTACCTGCAGCGCCCACTCGACCTGGGAGCGGACATCGTGCTCCACAGCGCGACGAAGTACCTCGGCGGCCACTCCGACGCCATGGGCGGCCTGCTCGCGACGCGGTCCGACGAGCTCGCCGCGCGGCTCCGCTTTCACCAGAACGCCGCGGGGGCGGTGCCGAGCCCGTTCGACTGCTTCCTCATCATGCGCGGGCTGCGTACGCTGGCGGTGCGCATGGAGCGCGCTTCGGCGAACGCGGGGCTCATCGCCGCGTGGCTGGCCGGTCGCCCCGAGGTGATGGTCGTCCACTACCCCGGACTGGACGACCATCCGCAGCATGACCTCATCGCGCGCCAGATGCGGATGCCGGGGGCGATGGTCAGCTTCGAGCTCGGCGGCGGTGAGGCGGCAGCTCGCGCCTTCGTGGCCGCCACCCGCCTCTTCACGCTGGCCGAGTCGCTCGGCGCCGTCGAGTCGCTCATCGAACTGCCAGCGGCGATGACGCACCTGTCGGTCGCCGATTCGCCGCTCGCCGTACCGCCCGGCCTGGTTCGACTGTCGGTCGGCATCGAGAGCGTCGACGACCTCGTGGCGGACCTCGCCGGCGCGTTTGCCGCCGCCTCGGCCTGATGCCTGATTCGACGCCCGACCATCGGCACGACCGGAATGCCGAAGGGGAGGAGATCGTGGTCGATGGACCCACCGAACTCGTCGAGGGCGCGGGCGGCGAGATGGTGGAGCGCCTCGCCGGCGGCACCGCGACGCTGCTGCTGGCCTGGCTCATCGGTGTCGGGGCACTGTCGACGCTCGTCGCCGCCTGGTTGTACATCCTCCTCCTCAGCGGGCAGCGCCTCGGCCTCGGCGCCCTCGTGGGCGGCTTCGGCTTCTACACCGCGCTCGCCGGCGGCGCGGGTCCCTGCATCCTCTGGCTGGCGGGCCGGGCGCAGGGTCGCCCGCTGAGCTGGTTCAGCTGGACGGCGGCCAAGATCGCGGTGCTCATGGTGGGCATCCTGCTGGCGATGATCCTGATCGCGACGCTCGTCCTCGCTGGCTCGCTGCCAGGCGTCGGCGCTGCCGCCGCCGCGTGCCTGATGCTCGTGATGGCGCTGGCGCTCAGCCAGGTGTGGGCGTTGGCCACCTGGGGCGCGGACCGCTGGATCGCCCGCGCCCGCCTCGTGTGAGACAGGCCGACTAGAGCTCGTACGCCTTCAGCGGCACGGCGACCTCGACATCGCCGCTGAACACCTCCGCGGCGGTGCGCTGCGCCCACTCGCCACCGTCCTCGACGGCGAGATGGGTGAGCACCAGCCTTCGGGTGCCGCCAAGCTCCGCGGCCGCAGCGGCCTCCGCCGGGAGCAGGTGGCCCCGCTCCTCCTACGATGGCGCGTCCTCCTCGATGGTGCGCAGCGCCGCCTCGGCGAGCAGCAGGTCGGCATCGGTCGCGAGCTCGAGCAACGCGTCGCACGGCGCCGTGTCGGCGGTGTACGCGAGGAGGCGGTCATCGGCCTCCATGCGAAAGCCCCAGCAGGGGATGAAGTGCTTCGTCTCGACCGGCGTGATGCGGAGGCCCCCGAACGCGATCGGTGAGGTGCCGTCGTGCTCCACGAAGTCGAAGCTGCGATCGAAGAAGTCACGGTAGCCGGCGCCGCGTGCCATGTCGGCGAGCTGGTCGAGCGAGCCGGGTGGTACCACCACCTTCAGCCTGGCACGAGCTTCGTGGATCCACGGATAGGAGTAGCGCAGCGTGATCAGGTCCAGGCAGTGGTCGGTGTGCATGTGGCTGATCACCACCGCGTCGAGTTGGTCGGGGGTCGTGCGTCGGAGCAGCTGCGCCACCACGCCGGGACCCACGTCGACCAGGATGCGGGCGCCGCCGCCCTCGACGAGATGGCCAGCACACGCCTCGCCGGGATTGGGGCGTGCCGGGCTGCGGCCCAGGACGGTGAGCCTCATGTGGCGGCGATCTTAGGGCGCTGGCAGCGCGACGCGCGGGTCACGGATGCGCGTGCTCGCCGCTCGGCCGCAGGTACAGCGCGGCATGGCCATGCGACTCGCCGGTGAACCCGAGCGATGCGAACAGGTCCCGCGCTGCCGGCGTGCTGACGACCGCCACCAGGCGACGATCGGCGCAGCGCTCGAGCGCGGCGGCCACGAGCCGGCGACCGACGCCGGCGTGCTGCCGGTCGGGTCGCACGATCACGTCCCAGACCGATGCGTACAGTCCACCATCATCGAGGACACGGGCGATCCCGACCAGCTCGCCATCGAGATCGCGCGCCGCCAGCCACGTCGAACGGCGCGATGCGGCCTCGATGCGCCACGTATCCCGTTGCGGCCACTCGGCCCACGCGTATGCAGCGTTGACCTCCGCCGGCGTCAGCGACGCATCGGTCTCGATCCGTACCCCATCTGTCATCAACGCGCGTCGATCGCGACGTAGTTGCGTTCGGGTGCCCCGATGTACACCTGGCGCGGCCGGCCGATCTTCGTCTCGTCAGCCCCGAGCATCTCGCGCCACTGCGCGATCCAGCCGGGGAGGCGGCCGATGGCGAAGCAGTTGGTGAACATGTTCCTGGGGAACCCGATGGCGTGGTAGATGAGCCCCGAGTAGAAGTCGACGTTCGGATAGAGCTTGCGCTCGACAAAATACTCGTCCGAGAGCGCCACGTCGGCCAGCCGCTGCGCGACCTCGAACAGCTTGCCGTCGGCACCGGTCGCGTCCAGGACGCGGTCGGCGGCGCGCTTGATGATCGTGGCGCGCGGGTCGAAGTTCTTGTAGACACGGTGCCCAAAGCCGGCCAGCCGGAAGTTGTCGTTCGGATCTTTGGCGCGGTCCACCCACTTCCGCACGTCGCCTCCGTCCGCGACGATCCGCTCCAGCGTGTTGATGACCGCCTCGTTGGCACCGCCGTGCAGCGGACCCCAGAGGGCGGAGATGCCGGCGCTGATGCTCGCGTACAGGTTGGTGTGCGCGCTGCCGACCATGCGGACCGTGGAGGTGGAGCAGTTCTGCTCGTGGTCCGCATGCAGGATGAGCAGCAGGTCGAGCGCCTCCGCGATGCGCGGGTCCACCTCGTAGTCCTCGGTCGGCACCGCGAACATCATGTTCAGCAGGTTGGCGGCGTAGCCGAGGTCGTTGCGTGGATAGACGTACGGCTGGCCGATGGCCTTCTTGAACGACCAGGCGGCGAGGGTCGGCAGCTTGGCGATGAGGCGGTTGATGGTGATCTCGACCGACTCGGCATCGAAGATGTTCTGACTGTCGGGGTAGAACGTGCTCATCCCGACGGTGCCCGAGGCGAGCACCGCCATCGGGTGCGCATCGGCGGGGAAGCTGTCGAAGAAGTGGCGCATCTCCTCGCGGATGAGGGTGTGATGCGTCACCTCGCCGACGAACGTATCCAGCTGCGCCGGGCTCGGCAGCTCGCCCCAGATGAGGAGGTACGCCACTTCGAGGAACGTGGACTGCTCCGCGAGCTGGTCGATGGGGTAGCCGCGGTAACGAAGGATGCCGTTCTCGCCGTCGAGGTAGGTGATGGCGCTGGTGCAGGCCCCGGTGTTGCCATAGCCGGGGTCGTAGGTGATGAGGCCGGTCGACGCGCGCAGCGCCGAGATATCGATGCCGGTGTCGCCCTCAGTGCCGGGGAACGCGGGGAGACTGACCTCGTGGTCCTGCCAGTGCAGGGTCGCAGGGCCGGCCGCGCCTCGCTCGTCCGCGCCTTGCTCGGCCGTGCCGCGCTCGGCCGTGCCGCGCTCGTGGGCCGTCATGCCGCCAGCAGCTCCACCACCGCCGCCCGCTCCTCCTCGAGCTCGGCCGTGGTGGCCGCGATCTTCGCGGCCGCCCACTCTCCGTGGCTGATGCCCTGGACGATCTCGACCTGCCCCGGCGCGGTCGCGCGCAGCGGGTAACCGAAGACGAGGCCGGTGGGAACGTCGTAGCCACCCGTCGCGGGCGCCGGGATGGCCGCGCTGAAGATCTCGCCGCTGGGCTGCGTGATGTTGCGCACCGTGTCGACCACGGCGTTGGCGGCGCTGGCGGCGCTGGACTGGCCGCGCGCGGCGATCACGGCCGCGCCGCGCTGCTGCACGGTGGAGATGAATTCGCCCTGCAGCCACGCCTCGTCCAGCACGTCGGCCGCCGGACGCCCATCGACCGTCGCGTGGTAGAAGTCGGGAAACTGGGTCGCGCTGTGGTTGCCCCAGATGGCGAGGTTTCGCACCTCGGCGACCGGCACGCCGGCCTTCGTCGCCAGCTGGCTGCGACCGCGGTTCTCGTCGAGCATCGTCATCGCGAACCAGCGGTCCGGCGCCATGCCATGCCGCGCGGCCGCCGCGGCGCCGATGAGCGCGTTGGTGTTGCACGGGTTGCCGACGACGAGGACGCGCGCGTCGTGCGCGGCGTGCCGGCCGATCGCCTCGCCCTGGCCGGTGAAGATGCCGCCGTTGATCGCCAGCAGGTCCTTGCGCTCCATCCCCTGCTTGCGCGGCACGGCACCGACGAGCAGCGACCAGTTGGCGCCGCTGAATGCCTCCTCCGCGCTCGAGGTGGTCACGACCCCGTCGAGGAGCGGGAAGGCAGCGTCCTCCAGCTCCATCACCACGCCACCGAGGGCGGGCAGCGCCGCCTCGAGCTCGAGCAGTCGGAGCTCGACCGGGGTGTCGGGGCCGAACATCTGACCGGAGGCGATACGAAAGAGAAGGGCGTAGCCGATCTGCCCGGCGGCGCCGGTCACGGCAACGCTCACGCGGTCGGGAGCGTTGGGCATCTGGTCTCCGAAACGTGCGTCATACGTTGGGGAGCGAGTGTACCGCAGGGCCGGTGCCGGGTCCCCATGGCTCACCAGTCGCGCGGCACGCCCCGCCGGCCCTGTGCCCAGTCGGCGAGGGCGGTCGACATCGACCGGAACGCCATCCGCGGCAGCCACTGGCCCACCGCCTCGCGCGCGATCCACGCATATTCCGACGACTCCGCATCCGGCTGGACCGATGGTGCCTCGTCGACGGGACGTGCGAGGTAGACCGCGCAGATGGCGTTTCCCGGACGGGCGGTGTAGACCCCGATGAGCTCCACGAGCTGCACCTCGAAGCCGGCCTCCTCCGCGGTCTCGCGGCACGCTGCCTCCTCGAACGACTCGTTCGGCTCGAGATATCCCGCCGGCAGGTCCCAGGCGCCGAGGCCCGGCTCGACGGCTCGCCGTAGCAGCAGCGCCTCGATGTCGCCGTCGGTGGCACTCCGTTCCACGACGGTGCCCGAGGCCGGATACGGGTTCGCGTACCAGCGCCAGGCGCATCGATCGCAGATCAGTGGTCGCTCGAACGAATGGGAGCAGTGCGGACAGGCGGGGACGCTGCGGCTCACGGTGGCGAGGGTAGCGCCTCCAGCCGGACGAGGCCGGCGAGGCTGACCCCAATGCCGGTGAAGCGATCCGCGAAGCCGTCGCCGAGGCCGTAGTAGATGTTCGTGCCGCGTCGCTCGCTGGTGACGATGCCCGCATGGCGCAGGACCTTGAGATGGTGGCTGATCGTCGGCTGGCTGACGGTGCAGCACTCGACGAAGTCGCAGGCACAGATCACGCCCGCCCGCCCGGCCGCCGCGAGCTGGCGGACGATCGCGAGGCGCGTCGGGTCGGCGAGGGCGGCGAGGAGGACGACGTCGGGGTCACGGGCGATCATGGCCCGACCAGTATATCGGTATCGGTCTATATTGACGCATGTCGATATGATGCCGTAGCGTGCACGCCGAAAGGAGGTGCTCGCCGATGTGTTGCGATCCTGACTGCTGCAGCGACTGCTGCTAGACCGATGCGGGCGACGGAGGTTCCTCCGTCGCCCGACTCCGCTCCGCGACGAACGCAGTCACGCGCGCCCGGAGCTCGTCCCGCACGGTGCGAAACGCCGCCTGGCGCCCCGCTCCCGCCACTGCCGCCGGATCGGGGATCGACCAGTGCAGCTGGCTGCGGACGCCGGCCATGACCGGACATGCCTCGCGGGCCTGGTCGCAGACGGTGATGAGCCAGTCGATCTGCGCAGCGCGGTAGCGCGCCAGCGTCTTGCTCTCCTGCGGACCGATGTCGACGCCGACCTCGCGCATCGCGGCGATCGCCTCGGGGCGCACAACGGTCGCCTCCGTTCCCGCGCTCAGCGCCTCGAACCCGTCACCGCCGAGCGCACGCAGCCAACCCTCGGCCATCTGCGACCGGGCGCTGTTGTGGGTGCAGAGGAAGAGGACGCGAATCCGAACGGTCGGCATCGGTCCTTCATGCTGCGTGGCAGGCGTCAACGGTGGATCAACGGGAGCGCAATGTCCACGGCTGGGGATTGCGTGTGGATAACGTGCCGCCGGCGACCGAAAGTCGGGGATAAGGGGGATTGCCGGCGGCTGGTGGCGCGGCCTATCCTGTAGTCGTCCCGAAGGGGCAGCCGACACGGCACCGGCGATGACATCAACGGAGCCGTGAACGCGATACCGGAGATTGCATCAACGGTTCGCGAGCGGCGGTTCCTTCGGGACGTTTTCGTGCCCGGCGCCACTCAGCCCTCGAGGTCGCGCTGGAGGCGGCGCACCACCTCGGCAGTCTCCTCGTCCGGCCCGTGGCCCGGCTCCGAACGCGGTCCGGCGAACGTGCCGAACTGCCGATCGCCGGCATCCCCCAGTCCCGGCACGATGTAGCCGCGCTCGTTGAGCTCGCGGTCGACCGCCGCCACGTGGATGTCGATATCCGGATGCGCCGCGGAGAGCGTGGCGACCCCCTCCGGGGCGGCGATGAGCGACACCTGCTTGATCCGCACCGCGCCCCACGTCTTGAGGATGTCGACGGTCGCCGCCGCCGACCCGCCGGTGGCCAGCATCGGGTCGAGGATGAGGCAGACCTGCACCGACGCCGCGTCCGGCAGCTTGTTGTAGTACTCGACCGGCTTCAGCGTGCGCTCGTCGCGGTAGAGACCGATATGCCACACCTCGGCGGATGGCATCAGCTCGAGCATGGCGTCCACCATCCCGAGCCCGGCGCGGAGGACCGGGACCAGCCCGATCCGCGGCTCGAGCTCGGCGCCCTGCATCGTCTCCAGCGGCGTCTCGACCGACTTCGGTCGCGGCGCCAGGTCCGCCATCGCCTCGTAGCCGAGCAGCCAGGTGAGCTCCCGCACGAGCTCGCGGAACTTCTTCGGCTCGGTCGTCACGTCGCGTAGGATCGACAGCTTGTGCGCCACCAGCGGGTGGCGGCTGACATGGAGGGTCCGTGGCGCGTCAGGCATCGGCGCTGATTCTAGTCCGCGCCGTGCGCACGGCGATGGCCGCGGTGCCGACCAGGACGGCGGCCGCGCCGGCCACGAACGGCCCCGCCGGGCCGGCGACCCCGGCCGCGCCGGCTGCCACGACCGGCCCGACGATCCCGGCGGCGTAGAGCGGCAGGTAGACGAGGTTGAGCGTCGTCGAGCGGCGCTCCGGCGGCGTCTCCGTGGCGAGCAGGCCGAAGACCATGGCGGTTGCCACCGCGCTGAAGGTGGCGAATGCGAACGACGCCGCCGCCAGCGGCGCGATCCCCGGCGCAATCGGCATGAGGAGCATCGTCATCCCGCTCAGTGCCAGCGCGCCGAGGAGGACGCGCCGGAAGCCGACGCGGTCGCCGAGCGCCCCGCCGAGCGGGGAGACGATGGCACCGGCCAGCGCTGCCGCCCCGACGACGAGCGCAACGGCGCTGGCCAGCCCCGGCCCGACGCCGACCAGTCCCTCGACGAGGAGTGGGAGGTACGGGCGGCTCATCTGCGTCGCAAGGAAGGCGATGGCGTAGATGGCGAAGATGCGACGGATGGTGGGGTCGGCCACGACGCCGCGCATGGCGCCGTAGGCGAGGCGCAGCGTCGAGCCGGTCGGGATCACCTCGGGACGCACTTCACGGGTGCCGAACGTCACGAGGAGCGCGGTCGCGACCGACAGACCCGACGAGGCCCAGAAGACGGCCGGCAGCGACCAGCCGAGCCCGTCGATGAGGACGCCGGCCGTCGCGGGGCCGAGGGCGAAGCCGATGGGCCCGGAGGCACCGAAGAGCGCGACCGCGAGCCCGATGCGGCGGCTCGGCGCCACGTCGCGGATGGCGGCGAGCATGACGCCGGTGTTGCCGAGCTGGAAGCCGACGAGGAGGAGCGCGAGCGCCAGCTGCCACGGTGCCGCCGCCAGCGCCACGCCGGCGAAGACGACCGCCTCGACCATGGCGCTGCGGACGATGACGGCGGTGCGGCTGTACTTGTCGGCCCACACGCCCCACAGCGGCACCAGCGGGGCACCCACCACGAAGATGAGCGCGGAGAAGATGCCGACGAAGGTGAGCCGCGCGTCGCCCGTCACGCCGAGGTCGAGGAGGCGCGCCGGCAGGAGCGCGAAGATCTGGCTGACGCCGAACGACTCGACGAGGGAGACGACGAAGTAGGCGGCGAGGAGCGCGCGCCACTCCTGTCGCGGTGGCTCGAGCGTCACCCGTCGCGGCTGTCGAGGATATCCGCGGCGGCGCCGCACGCCCAGCGCACCGCCTCGGACCGGGTCGGATACACATGGATCGCGTCGCGGACCTGGTGCACGGTGAGTCCGGCGCTCATCGCCAGCGAGAGCTCG
The DNA here is from genome assembly GCA_038248895.1 of Candidatus Limnocylindria bacterium. Classification (GTDB taxonomy): domain Bacteria; phylum Chloroflexota; class Limnocylindria; order QHBO01; family QHBO01; genus JAICQM01. The sequence continues at coordinate 22,791 of JBBRWZ010000008.1, forward strand.
CCCACGAGGTCGCCGGCCCCGGTGCCGACAAGCTGAGCGCCGAGGATGCGCGCGTCGCGACCCGCGACGACCTTCACATAGCCGATCGGACGTCCGTCGGTGAGGGCGCGGTCCATCTCGGCCAGATCGACGCGACCCACCGCCACGTGGTGCCCGGCGTCCCGCGCCTCCTGCTCGCTGAGGCCGATGCGGGCGACCTCCGGGTCGGTGAACGTCGCCCACGGCACGCCGTCATACGTCATCGACCGATGCTCTCCTCGCACCGCGTTGGCGACGACGACGTCCGCCTGCGCGGTCGCGACGTGCACGAACGGGAGCGAATCGGTGACGTCGCCGGCGGCCCATACATGCGCGGCGGTGGTGCGCAGCTCATCGTCCAGGACGAGGCGGCCATCGCGTTCGTGGATACCCGCAGCCGCGATGGCGAGCGACTGGTACGCCGGCTCGCGCCCCACCGCCAGCAGCAGCGCATCAGCGACGAGCTCCTCGCCGTCGTCGAGCGTCGCCGATCCTGGCGCCACGCGCTGCACCGAGCGTCCGAGCCGGAGGTCGATTCCCTCGGCGGCAAAGGCGGCGGCGAGCGTCGCCGAGGCGTCGGGCTCCTCCTTGCCCAGCAGCCGGTACGGCTCGACGATGGTCGTCCGCGCGCCCAGCCGAGCGAACGCCTGCGCCAGCTCCGCGCCGATGGGCCCGCCGCCGACGACGAGCAGCGACGTGGGCAGCGCGTCGAGCTCCCAGACCGATTCGCTTGTCAGGTACGCGACCGAGTCGAGCCCTTCGATGGCCGGAATGAGGGTGCGCGAGCCGGTGGCGATCACAGCTCGCTCAAAGCCGATCCGGCGCGACTCGCCGGCCGGCCACGGGGCGCCGCTCCCGCCGCGCGACGTCACCTCGACCGCCTGCGCATCGACGAACCGGGCCCGGGCATGCCATGCCGGGTGGGGCTGCGCCGCCCAGGTGGCGTCCTCGTCCCGATCGCCGCGCGCGGCGCGGATGACGTCGCGCACCCGCCGCAGCAGGGGAGCGGCGGCGGCATCGGTTCGCGATGCGGCCAGGCCGTAGGCGCCGCTCTCGTCGATGAGATGGGCGAGCTCCGCGCTGCGCAGCAGCGCCTTGGATGGGACGCACCCCGCGTTCAGGCATTCACCGCCGAGGCGATGCTGCTCGACGAGCACGACGTCGACGCCCGCGCGGGCGGCCGCGCTGGCCACGCCGCCGCCCGCCGCCCCGCCGCCGATCACGAGCAGCTCGTGGCGCTCATCGGTTCCCTGGTGCACCACTTCCTCCGGCCCGTTCCTTGCTGCTAGGCTACTGGTCCTTGCATGAACCTGCCGCGCCGCGCGCGGCGATCCCGCGAACGTCGCCCACAGGAGGAAGCCACCCCATGGTCTTCGGATCGAAGCGTGACCAGCGCTCCGACGCACTCTCCCGCGAGGACGTCGTGGGCAACCTGTATCCAGAATCCCTGAGCAGCGAGGTCGATGTGACGCCGACACCGAACGAGCCCTCGTACCGCCGCGACAGTGGCAACGAGAGCGTGATCGATCCCCACGCCCGCTTCAACGGAAAGTATGTCAGCGATCGCGATCTTCGCATCGAGGGGGAGGCGCAGGGCGAGATCGAGTGCCAGGGCACGCTGATCATCAGCCCCCAGGCGCGCGTGCGCAGTGCCATCAAGGCCCATAACGTCGTCATCAACGGCGATTACGAGGGCGATGTCGATTGCGGCGGTCGCTTCGAGATCGGCTCGACCGGCCGCGTCAAGGGCAACATCAAGACGCAGGTGCTGGTGATCAAGGAAGGCGCCCACTGGGAGGGCGGCGTCACCATGACGCACGACGCGGCCGCTCGTCCGGCGTCGCCCGCCAACCAGGGCGGCGGCAGTGGCGGCAGCGCGACGCCCGCACGCGGATCCGGCAGCAGCAGCGCCGGCTCGTCCGGCTCGTCCGCCTCATCCGGCCCGTCCGCCTCCGCCGGCGGCCAGTCAGGGCAGGGCGGGAGCATCTTCAGCAAGCAGGACCGCGAGACGGCGCCGGCCGGCGAAGGCAGCTGACCGGCTCGTCACCCTCGACGCACTGATCGTCGCGCGTGCCGCGCAGCCCACGGGCGGCCGCCCCACCGGTGCTGGTGGAGGTGCTGCGCGGCGGACGCGTCGAGTCACGTCAGCGCGGCGCAGCGGTGGTCGCCGCGCCCGACGGATCGGTGCTCGCCGCGGTCGGTGACCCCGACCAATTCATCTACGCACGGTCGTCCGCCAAGCCCTTTCAGCTCGCGCCGTTCGTCGCCTCCGGCCGCTTCGACGACTACGACCTTGGGCCAGAGGCGTTGGCGATCATGGCCGCGAGCCACTCCGGCGAGGACCGCCACGTGCGGACCGTGCAGGAGGTGCTGCGGCGCGGCGGCGTCACCTCGTCCGCCCTCCAGAACCAGGTGCACGCGCCATTCGACCGTGAGACGGCGCGCCGCATGATCCGCGATGGGGAGTCACCGTCGGCGTTGCGTGGCAACTGCTCCGGCAAGCACGCCGGGATGGTGCTCTTCGCCAAGGCGTCGGGCTGGCCGCTGGACACGTACTGGCACCCCGACCACCCGGTGCAGCGGCTCGCGCTCGAGACGGTGTCCGCCCTGTCGGACGTGCCGATCGAGGCGATCCAGACCGCGACCGACGGCTGCGGCGTCGTCACCTTCGGTATGCCGCTGCGCGGCCTGGCGACGGCATACGCGCGCCTGGCCGATCCCTCGTCGGTCGCCGACCGGCCGCTCGCCGCGGCACTGCGGCGCATCCGAGACGCGATGATGTCGCATCCCGAACTGGTCGCCGGGGAGCATGGACGCATCGACACCGCACTCATGCGCGCCTTCCCGCGCCGCGTCGTCAGCAAGGGCGGCGCGGAGGGAGTGCTGGCGATGGGCCTGCCACCCGGTGCGCTCCCCGAGGGAGCACCGCATGGTGAGGGACCGATGGGGATCGCCGCCGCGATCGAGGATGGCGGCGGATCGCAGCGCGGCGGTGACGCGGTGAGCGTCGAGCTGCTGCGGCAGGTGGGCCTGTTCGAGGGGCACCCGCCGGCGAACCTCTCCGACTACGCGTCACCCGCCATTCTCGACCCGCGGGGCGAGCGAGCGGGCGAGGTCCGGGCCGCGTTCCGCCTCGCGCGCGCGGCCTGACGGCGATGCGCCGCCTGCGTCTCGAGACGCCGATCCTCGGCCAGGATCCCGGTCGGTGGCGGACCGCGTTCTTCGTCATCGGCACGAGCTACCTGGTCTTCCTCTTCGGCGAGAAGCTCGCTTCGGTCCTGGGCGGCTTCTCGTCGATCCTGATCGTCGTCTTCCTGGCGTGGCTGCTGGCGTTCATCCTCTCCCCGTCGGTCGGGATGATCGAGCGCCGCTTCGGCTGGTCGCGCGGCGCTGCGGTCGGCATCGTCTTTGCCATCGCCATCATCGGCAGCATCGTGGGCCTGTTCGTGCTGGGTACCCTGACGGGGACGCAGCTGGCACGACTCGCCGACGAGTTTCCAACCACGCGCCGGCAGATCACCGCCACGCTCACCGGTTGGGAGCAGGCGCTGACCGTCGGCCGCTTCCAGCCGGACCTCGTCGCGATCTTCGAGGATGTGGTCGGCCAGGTGCAGCGGACCTTCACCTCCGCGCTCGGCGAAGCGCCGCAGATCGGCGTTGCCGTCCTTGGCAACCTGGCGCTGGTGCTCATCCTGAGCCTCTACATGGTGCTCGACAGCGGCCCGATCCTGCGAGGCCTGAACCGCCTCGTGCCGGACCGCTACGAGGACGAGGCGGACCTGCTGGAGCGGAGCGTGGCGCGTGCCTTCGGCGGCTTCCTCCGCGCCCAGGTGGTCCTGGCCGGCATCCAGGCGCTGCTGACGCTCGTGATCGGCATCGCCTTGGGGCTGCCGTACCTCTTCCTGATCGTGGCCGTCGCCACCGCCGTCATGCTCGTGCCGTTCTTCGGGCCCCCGCTGGCGCTCGTGCCGCCGCTCGTCGCGACCGCCATCTATCGCCCGGAGTGGCTGCTCGTCGCCGCGCCGGTGCTGCTGATCGTGCAGACCGTGCTCGTCAACTACCTCCAGCCGCGGCTCATGCGCGGAGCGCTGGGGCTCCACCCGCTGCTCGTGCTCGTCGGTCTCCTCATCGGCGCCCAGATTGCCGGGGTGTGGGGCGCGCTGTTCGGGATCCCGGTCATCGCCGTCATCAACACGTTCGTCAACTACATCGTCAATCTCGCGACCCTGCAGGACACCGCCGAGGTGAAGGCGGACGAGATGCTCGAGGAGGCCCTGCGCGAGTCGCCGGCGGACGCGGAGATGGAGGAGATCATCGCGCTGGCGGCGGACAAGGCGGAGGAGGCGCACGACGAGGCGCGGGCGGAAGAAGATCTTGACGAGACCCCGGGCGACGCCGTCCTCTCCCGCCTCGCCGATACCACCGACGACCTCCGGCAGACGAGCGAGATCACCCGCGAGGCGGCCGTCGAGACGCGCGATGCCGCCCGCGAGACGCGAGAAGCCGCCGTGGAGATCCGCGACGCGGCCGAGGGGATGCAGCCGGACGCCGACGACGGCGAGCCTGCCTGAGCGTCAGAGCGCGGCGCGGATCGCGGCGGCGAGGGCAAGGAAGATGGGCGCGAGGACGAGGGCCGGCAGGAAACTCGCGATCCGCACCGGCTTCACGTCGAGGAGCCGCAGCGCGACGCCCAGCAGGATGAGGCCGCCGACGGCGGTGATGCCCAGGATCGCGCGCTCGTCGAGGGCGTCGCGCAGCAGAAATGCGCCGGCGGAGATCCCGCCCTGGACGACGAAGACGGTCAGCGTCGAGAGATAGACACCGGGTCCGAGTGCGGCGGCGAAGGCGATGCTGGCGACGCCGTCGAGGAGCGACTTGATGGCGAGCAGCGTCGTGTCGTTGCGCAGCCCGTTGTCGAGCGAGCCGAGGATCGTCAGCGGCCCGACGCAGAAGACAAGCGACGCCGTCACGAAGCCCTCCGCGATTCGCGATGCACCGGCATCGCCGCGGGCGAGCCGCCGCTGGAACCAGGTGCCGAGCGCCTCCAGGCCGTCGTGCAGCCGCAGCAGCTCGCCGACGACCGCGCCGCCGAGCAGCGCTCCGAGCACCGCGAGATCGTCGCCGGGGAGCACGAGCGGATCGCCGAAGATGCGGAGCGCCATCGAAACCCCGATCACCGCGGTGAAGAGGCCGAGGCCGGTCGTGAGCGTCTCGCCGGTGCGCAACGGGATGCGGGCCCCGGCAAGCACGCCGATGGTGGTGCCGATCAGCACCGTGACCACATTGAGGAGCGTGCCGGTCAGGAACATGGACGCAGTAGCCTAGACCGATGCGTCGGCGACTGCTCACCCTGGTGGCGACCGCCTGGCTCGTTGGCTGCGCCGCCCCAGCGGCGCCATCGCTGGTCGTGAAGGAGGGCGTGGTGCGGCTCGTGACCCTGGGCGACTCGTACACGATCGGCACGTCGGTGGGGGAGGCGGACCGCTGGCCGAACCAGTTGGTCGCCGCCATCGGGGACGACCGCATCACGCTCGCCGGCAACCCGGCCGTCAACGGCTACACGTCGCGCGACGTGATCGAGCGGGAGCTGCCGCAGCTGGATGGGTTCGAGCCGCAGCTGGTGACACTGCTCATCGGCGTCAACGACGTCGTCCAGGACGTTGCCGACACGACGTATGCCGCGAACCTCGCCGTCATCCTCGACGCGCTCGAGGAGCGGCTGCCGGCCGATCACGTCGTATGCCTGGCCACGCCGGACTACACGCTCACGCCGCAGGGGGCTGCGTACGGCGAGCCGGCGCGCCAGCGGGCGGGCATCGTCCGCGTCAACGCCCTGCTGCGAACCGCCTGCGAGCAGCGTGGCATGCCCTTCGTCGGCGCGATCTTCGAGATCTCGGGCCGGGTGGCCGGCGACCCGTCGCTGGTCGCAGGCGACGGCCTGCATCCGTCCGAGGCCCAGTACGCTCGGTGGGTCGAGGCGATCCGCCCGGTCGTGGAGGCCCTGCTGCCGCGCTGACGAGGGCTCGCGTCGGAACCCGGCACCGCGCCTGCTACGATCGGCCACCATGACAGGAAGCCTCACCGCGCCCGACGGCCGGCCCATCCGGGTCCGCATGGCGCCGAGCCCCACCGGGCCGCTGCACATCGGTACCGCGCGCACGAGCCTCTACAACTTCCTCACCGCGCGCCACGCCGGCGGCACGTACGTGCTGCGCATCGAGGACACCGATGCGGCCCGCAGCACTCCGGAGTTCGAGCGCGACATCATCGACAACCTCCACTGGCTCGGGATCAGCTGGGACGAGGGACCGCAGGTGGCCGGTGGTGACGATGTCGGCGAGCACGGTCCCTACCGGCAGAGCGCGCGGATGGAGCGCTACGCGGCCGAGGTGGAGCGGCTTCTCGCGAGCGGCGCCGCCTACCGCTGCTACTGCAGCGCCGATGAGCTCGAGACGGCGCGCCGCGCCCAGGACGCGGCGAAGGAGCCGCCGCGCTACAGCGGGCGCTGCCGCACGCTGACCGATGCCGAGCGGGCCGCGTTCGAGGCCCAGGGTCGCCGTCCGGCGATCCGCTTCGCGGTCCCGGCCGAGACGATCCACTTCGACGACCTGATCCGGGGCGAGGTCGCATTCGACAACGCGCTGCTCGGCGACTTCGTCATCGTTCGCGCCGACGGGATGCCGCTGTACCACCTCGTCGTCGTCGTCGACGACGCCGCGATGGCGATCACCCACGTCATCCGCGGCGAGGATCACCTCTCGAACACGCCGAAGCACATCGCGCTCATCCGCGCCCTCGGCTACCCGGAGCCGGTCTTCGGCCATATCCCGCTCATTCTCAACCCGGATCGGTCGAAGATGAGCAAGCGCAGGTCGCAGACGGCCATCAGCGCCTACCGCGAGCAGGGCTACCTGCCGGAGGCGATGGTCAACTTCCTCGCCTTTCTCGGATGGTCGCCGGGGACCGAGGAGGAGCTGTTCACTCTCGAGGAGCTCGCCGAGCGGTTCGAGATCGGGGCGGTCCACAAGGGCGGCGCCGTCTTCGACGCGGATCGACTCGACCACCTCAACGGCGTCTACATCCGAGCCCTGACCGATGAGCAGCTCGCCCTGCGGCTGCGTCCGTTCGTGCCTGACGCCCTCGACGACGAGGACGTGCGGCGCGTGGTGCCGCTGATCCGCGAGCGGCTGGTGCGGCTCGGGGATGCTCGCGAGCTCGTTGCCTTTCTGTCCGAGACCGATGCCGAGGTGGCCGCCCACTACGCCGCCGACGAGCTGGTGCCGAAGAAGGCGGACGCGGCCGGTACAGCGGCGGCGCTCAGCCGTGCCCGGGCCCTCGTCGCCGAGCTCGATCCGGCGGACTTCTCCGCCGACGTGCTCGAGTCGCGCTGTCGTGAGGCCGCCGAGGATCTCGGCTGGAAGGCCGGCGACTTCTTCCGACCGATCCGGCTGGCGGTGACCGGACGCGCGGTGACGCCGCCGCTCTTCGGCTCCCTCGAGCTGCTGGGCCGCGATGTGACGCTGGCCCGCCTCGACGCGGCGCTCGAGAAGCTGGCGGTGGCCGCATGACCGACTGGCGGCCGCGACCTGGAGATCGCGAGGCAGCGCGCGAGCCTCGCCTCGGGGATCTGCTGCGCTCCGAGCTGCTCGTCCCGGTCCGATCCTCCTCAGGCGCCGAGTCCGAGGCGGCGCGCGTCCCCGATGAAGCGCTGCGCCACGGGTCCGACGAGTCCGGCCCGTTTCTCCCCGCCTACACGACCGGCGAGCTGCTTGACGAGTTCGGGCCACCCGGCTCGGACCGCGTCACCTTCGCGGCACGCGACTTCTTCGCGCGCGCCGAGGGTGCCGGCGAGCGAGTGCTCATTGACCCGGGCAGCCCCGCCCAGGTCGAGGTTCCATCCGCGGTGCTGCCGTTCCTCGCGGCGGGAATCGACCCCACCTCACCCGACGCGATGGCGGCGCGGCGCCCCCACGGCGAGCTGCCGCCGCTCGAGGCACCGGCGGACATCCCCGAGGCGCTCGGCAATGCGCTGCACGCCACGCTCCTGGAGCTGCCGCGGGTCGCGCGCGCGTGGCTGCTGCGGGCCGGCAGCGCCTGGACGATGGGCGTCGAGATGACCGATGACGCGGCGCTCGCGGACTTCGACGAGGTCCGCAACCGTCTCCATGCCATCGCCACCGAGCACCTCGGCTCGCGACGCGACCTCATCGTCACCGATCTCCGCGCCGCGTCGGTGCGCGAGGCGTACGGCGCGGTCGCGGCGCCGTTCTACGTGCTCGACGCGCGGCCGAAGGGCGGCTTCCTCTCCCGGCTCCTCGGCGGCGACTGACTCCCGGGGAGGCGCGCCGCCGCCGCTGCGGCTGCGCGGCGAGAGGCCCGTTTGCGTCCGCCCGCGCCGACTCGTCATATGCCGCCCCGGATGTCATTAGCCGGTCGCAGGGGCTCCGAGGCGGGGCGGCGGAGCGTGAGATCGGTCCGATTTGCCAACAACGGCCAGCTAATGCAACTCCCTCGCGCGGTTGGCGAGTCGCGGCGTCGCGGGCGGGCTAATGCAACTCCCTCGCGCGGTTGGCGAGTCGCGGCGTCGCGGGCGGGCGGGCTAATGCAACTCCCTCGCGCGGTTGGCGAGTCGCGGCGTCGCGGGTTCACCGATCCGGCACGAGGACGATGCGACCGTCCACGTCGCCCGCGGCGAGCCGCTCGTGCGCCTAGGCGGCACGCGAGAGTGGCATCTCCACGACGTCCCAGCGCAGCTTGCCGGCGCGCGCCAGCCCCACGACCGCGCGCAGGTCGTCGACCGATCCCCAGGCCGTCGTCGTCAGCGCCGCCTCCACGGGGAGTGTCTCGAAGCCGAAGGGGAACGTCCCGCCCGCCTCGCCGACGAGTGAGACGAGACCGCCCGGCGCCACGTTGCGCGCCGCGTAGGCAAGGGTCGCATCGGTCCCGACGAAGTCGAAGACCACGTCCGCCGGACCACCCAGTCCCAGGTGCACGAGATCCTCGTCGCCCCCGAGGATGCCGAGATCGGCGCCCAGCGACTCGGCGACGGCGAGCTTCTCGGGGTTGATCTCACGCACCGCCAGGGTCAGCTCCGACATGCGCCGCAGGTACTGCAGCGCGAACTGGCCGAGCCCGCCGGCACCGATGAGCAGGACCCTGGCCCCCGGGCCCAGCCACGGGGCCGCACGCCTGACCGCGCGGTAGGGGGTGACGCCCGCATCGGCGAGCGGGGCGGCACGCACCGGGTCGAGCGACCCGAGCGCGACAATATGCCGCACATCGGGAACGAGCATGTACTCGGCGTACCCGCCGTCGCGCTGAAACCCCGGTGAGCGGCCGCGCTCGCAGCGCTGCTCCTCGCCATCGGCGCATTGGCGACAGGCGCCGCAGCCCCAGCCGCCGTAGACGATCACCGCATCGCCGACCGCGGGGCGCCGTCGCCGCCGGAGTCGCTGACCGAGCCGCGACCGGTCGGCATCGGGCCCCAGCGCGTCAACCCAGCCGCTGACCTCGTGGCCGAGCGTGACGGGGAGCTCGACGCGGGTCTGCGAGCCGTTGGCGATGTGCAGGTCCGTGTGGCAGACACCGCACGCGGCGACGCGGACGCGCACCTCGCTGCCGCTCGGTTCCGGGAGCGGCAGGTCCACGACCTGCAGCCCCGCGCCGGGAGCGGCGAGGCGGACGGCGCGCATCGGTCCGGGACTGCTACGCGGTGGTGACGGCCGCCTGGGTCTCGTCGGCATCCGGCTCGCGGAACGCGTCCAGCAGCCGTGCCACGAGGCCGCGCGGCGCGGCGTTCTCGACGATGTCGAGGATCGTCCCGTCGATGCCGATGGCGAAAGCGGTCGGCAGCGCATTGATATTCGCCCCATCCCGGGAGGTGGGCACGCCGAGCGCCTCGACGGCGCTGCGCCGCTCGTCGGAGAGGAGGAGGAACGGCAGCGCGCGCTCCTCCACGTACGAGGTCTGCTGCGCCTCCGAGTCGGTGGTGATGCCGAAGGCGCCGACCCCGGCTGCGTCCAGCCGCTTCCGCCCGGTGACGAGCGCGCTCACCAGCTCGTCGCCACGTTCCCGGGCGACGCCCTCGAGCGTCGGCGCACCGAAGAAGAGGAGGATCGACGGCCGCTTTGTCACGAAGCTGCGGAGATTCAGCAGGTAGCCATCGGTGGCGCGCAGCCCAATCGACGGCACCTGGTCACCGAGGTTCACCTTCAGGCTCATGTACCGATTGTACCGGGCCGCCGAGATGGACCGATCCGCCCGCGCGGTGCACGAGCCCGTCGGCCTCGAGCGCGGCAATGACGGCGACCGGCGCCTCGCCCTGCGGGAGCGGCAGCGCGTGGCCGGGGGCGGCGGCAAGCCGCCGAAGGAGGGCGCCGCGGGCCTGTCGCACGGATCCGTCGAAGGGTGCCTGGCGCGGGACCGTGACGCGCTCCGCCACCCCGCGCGACGGGCAGCCGCGCGCAACCGGGCAGGTTGCGCAGTGCGGGTTGCGTTGCGTGCACACCGCCGCGCCGAACTCCATCGTGGCGTGCGTCCAGGCCGCGACCGCCGGGCCGCGGTTGGGAGCGGCGAGGGCATCGGCGAGCGCCTGCAGCCGGCGCGGCTCGTCAGGGCCGCCGAAGCGGCGCAGCAGCCAGCGGCGCACGTTCGTGTCGACCACCCCGACCGGGACGCCGAAGGCGAGGCTGGCCACCGCCCGTGCCGTGTACGGCCCGATGCCGGGCAGCGCCTCCAGCCCTGCCACGTCCGACGGCCACCCGTCGCGTCACGACAGTCGCGGCGCGCTGGAGGGCGAGGGCGCGCCGGTTGTAGCCGAGGCCGCTCCACGCCGCCAGCACCGCGGCGGTTGGCGCGGTAGCCAGGGCCGCCGCGGTGGGAAATCGGTCCATGAAGGCCGGGAAGCGCACCGCGATCCGTGCCGCCTGCGTCTGCTGCAGCATCACCTCGCTGACGAGGACGGCGTACGGGTCGGTGATGCCGCGCCACGGAAAGTCGCGATGCTCGGCCGCATACCAGGCGGCGATGCCTCGACGCACGGTCGCGAAGCTGCGCAGGTGCGCCGCGCCCGCCGCGGTGGCCGCGCTGGCGCGGCTCGCGTGGCCCGCCCGGCTCGCGTGGCCCGCCCGGCTCCCGTGGCCCGCCCGGCTCGCCTGGCTGGTAGGCTGGCCGCGGCGATCACGACCAGGCACAGAATCCTCTCGAACTGCCACACGGTGCACGGTATCCCGGTTCGCGCCATCGGTGGGCTGGCGGCTGAGCGTGGCGACCATATCAATCGGGCATGGAGCGCGAATCTGACAGGAAATCGGTACGCCAAGCCGCGCTAACGGTCGTGGCATGCGATTCCGATAGGAACCGGTGATACGTGGCCGCTTCGGCGCCGCCGGACGATCGAGCCGCGCTAGCCGCATCGGTCCGGTACCGTTGCACGCCTCATGCGCTACCGCCTCCTCCTCCTCGACGCGGGCTTCACCCTGCTGGCGCCACGCCGGACGCTGGCCGATGCGCTGAGCGGCGTCCTCGCCGAGGACGGCCACACCGTGACCCGCGACGAGCTGCACGCCGCGTGGGAGGTGGCTGACCGCTGGTTCTGGGATGAGTATCACCGGCCGGGCAACGACACCTGGACCGATGACGGCCGCATCGACGCATACTGGCGCCGCTACCACGCGCGAATGCTCGACGAGCTTGGCCTCGAGCCGCGCCGCGAGATGCTCGATCGGATCCTCACCAGCCAGTTCCGCGCCGACGCGTGGGAGCTGTACGACGACGTGCTGCCGATGCTGCGGCACGTCCGCGACGCCGAGCCGGCGATCACGATTGGCGTGGTGAGCGACTGGGGATCGAACCTGCACGAGATCCTGACCGATCTCGAGCTCGATCCGTGGCTCGACTTCGTCCTCGCCTCGGGAGCGGTGGGCCTCGCGAAGCCCGATCCCGCCTTCTTCCGCGTCGCGCTCGACCGCGCGGACGCGGCGCCCGGCGAGGCGCTCATGGTCGGCGACTCGTACCGGGCCGACGTCCACGGGGCACGGAGCGCGGGGGTCGACGCGCTCTGGCTCGACCGCACCGATGGGCCGAGCCTGCGCGCGCTCGGCGGCCATGTCCCCGGCGACGTCCGTTGCATCGGCTCGTTGGCGGAGGTGCCGTCGTTGCTCGGCATCGGCATCGGCATAGGTAGCGGTAGCGAGGAGCGCGTGCCGCGAGGCGCCGGGCCGTGAGGCGCCAGGCCGCGAGGCGCCAAGCCGGGGGAGATGCCCGGAATCTGGGCATTCGGACCGCCGAGATGCGGCGGGCCGCGGGAGATGCCCGGAATCTGCGCATCCGGACCGCCGACAGCCTGTTCGTCGGTCGCGGGGTCCAGATGCGGGGCAGCACCGAGCGTGGCGATGCGCTGAACGCGGCAGTCTTCGGTCCGCATGTCCGAATTCCGGGCAGGGCCGCGCGCGGGCGGGGTCACCGATGAGCAGCGCGCCCGCCATCGTGGTCGACAAGTTCGGCGGCTCGGTGCTGCGGCGACCCGAGGACATCGCCGCCGCCGTCGACGTGGTGGTGCGGCAGCGGGCCGCGGGTCTGCGCCCGGTGGTCGTGGTGAGTGCCTTCGAGGGCGTGACGGACACGATCCTCGGCGCGGCGCGCGTCCTGTTCCCGGATGGCGCGGCGTGGCTGCGCGAGCCGGGGCACGCGCCGGACTCGGCGGTGGCACGCGAGACGGACCGCGCCCTCGCGACCGGGGAGGCGCTCTCCGCCGCGCTCGTGGCGCTGGGACTCCAGGCGCGCGGCATCCCGGCGCGCTCCTTCTCCGGTGCCGAGGCGGGGATTCGCACCGCTGCCGCCCACCTCGGGGCCGAGGTGCGGCGCGTCCTGTCGCGGCCGCTGCGCGCCGCCCTGGCCGACGGCCTGGTGCCGGTCGTGGCCGGCTTCCAGGGTATCGGTCGGCACGGCGAGCTGACGACGCTGGGCCGTGGCGGCACGGACCTCTCCGCGGTCGTGCTGGCCGTCGCGCTGCGCGCGGATCGCTGCGAGCTCTTCAAGGATGTCGGCGGCGTGCTCGAGGCGGACCCGCACCTCGTTCCGGCGGCGCGGTTCCTGCCGCTGGTGGACGCGGTCCAGCTCGAGCTGCTCGCCGAGCTGGGAGCGGAGATCGTCCACCCAGTCGCCGTGCGGCGGGCCCGTCGCGGCCGGATGCGGCTCGTCGTGCGCGCGCTCGACGACGACGCGCCGCAGACGGTGGTGCGTCCCGCCCTCGCGCGTGGCACCGACGAGCTGCCCGGCGCGCTGATGCTCGCCGTGGACCGCAAGGAGCGGCTCGCCCGCATCTCGCTGGTCGGTCCCGCGGCGCTCGTCCCGGAGCTGCTGCCGCTCCCGGCCTCTGGCGAGGGATCGTTCGACGCCGGACCGATGCGCGTCGTCTGGGCGGAGGTCGCGCTCGAGCAGGCCGCCGCCGCCGCCCAGGCGGTGCACGCGACATTCATGGGCTGACCAGACCGCGTCTCAGCCGTTCGCAACCGCATCGTGCTCGGCGCCGGCCGCGCCGCGGCCGCCGACCTGGAGCAGAACAGCGGCCACCAGGATCAGCGCCCCGCCGAGAAGCTGGATGAGCGTCGGCTGCTCGGCGAGCAGGAGCGCCGCCAGCAGCACGCCCACGACCGGCTCGAGCGTGGCCAGGATCGCTGCCCGCGGCGCACCCAGGATGCGGATGCCGGTGATGAAGCAGAGCGTCGGCACCGCCGCGCCCACGAAGCCGGCGGCCAACACGGGGACAAGCGCGTCCGATGACGCGACCGGCGCGAGGAGCCCGGCGAGCTGGCCGGTGACCAGCGCGATGACCACGTAGCCGATCGCGGCGCCGCTCATCGTCGTGGCAGCCGCCTCGATGGGCGGGACGCGGGCGAAGCCGTGGCGGGCGGCGAGGACATAGAAGGCCTGCGTCAGCGCGCCGAAGAACGAGAGACCGATCCCCACCATGTCGAGCTCACCGAGCCCGCCGGCACCGGCGAGGGTCAGCACCAGCCCGAGCATCGACAGGCCAAGCGCACCCCAGCGCACGCCATCCAGCCGCTCGCCGAACCGGGCCACGGAGATGAGGGCCACGAAGGCGGGGTAGAGGTAGAAGACCAGCAGCGCCAGCCCGATCTGAATGCGCACGAAGGCGACGAACATCGCGAGGTTGAGCCCGAGGTTCGCCATAGAGCCGAGCACCACGAACCAGCGGTCGCGGGTTGGCAGGTCGGCGAGGCGAGGGCGCGCGCGGCCGCTCCCCCGCAGGACGGCGAGCAGCACGAGCATCGCGAGCCCGCCAATGCCGGCGCGCCAGGTGACGAGCGCCAGCGATCCGACGCCCGCGTCATCCGCGAAGCGGGTCACGGGCCCCAGCGTCCCGAAGCAGACGGCGGCGAGGGCCACCAGCCCCGCGCCGAGCGAGGGTGACCGCGCGGGTGCCTCGCTCACGGCGCGACCGCCGCCGACAGCTCCTCGCGTTCCACGGTGAGCGCGTCGACCCGGTCACGGGCGGCGTTGTGGCGATCAATCAGGTCCCGTACCGCACGCGGGACGCCATAGACCGATGGATCGGCGAGCCGCTCGGTCGTCTCGGTCAGCTCCGCCTCGGCGGCGGCGAGGTCACGCTCGAGCTGCTCGAGCCGCTGGCGGGCGCCGTGGGTCTCGCGGTAGCGGCGGTTTCGCGCCTCCGCCTGGGCGCGCTTGCGCGCGGCGGCATCGACGGCACTCTCGCGCGGGCGCGACGGCGCCCGCGCCACGACACCGGCGGGCGTGGCCACCATCCCGTCGTGCGTGCCCGGGGCGGCGCCGAAGGCGGCGACGTCCGCATCCGTATCGGTCCGTTGCCCGAAGCCCTCCGCGAGCCCGCGATGGTCGAGGTCGATGCCGCGGTGCGCCGCCCATTCCTCGAGGTCGCCGGGGTAGAGGGTCGCCGCGCCGTCGCCGATCTCGACGATCGTGTCGGCGACGCTGCGGATGAGGTGGCGGTCGTGGGTGATGAGGACGACCGTGCCGGCGAACTCGGTGAGCGCCTCCTCGAGGACATCACGCGACTGGATGTCGAGGTGGTTCGTCGGCTCGTCGAGGCAGAGCAGGTTCGCCGGGTCGGCGAGGAGCTTCGCCAGCGCGAGCCGCGTCTGCTCGCCGCCCGAGAGGACGCGCACCTTCTTGTCGATCGCGTCGCCGGAAAAGAGAAATGCTCCGGCGAGCTTGCGCATCTCGTCGGTGGTGAGCCGCCCGGTGGCGGTGCCCAGCTCCTCGAAGACGGTATTCGTGGGCGTCAGCGCCTCGATCTGGTGCTGGGCGAAGTAGGCGACGCGCACGTTGAGTCCCAGCTCCCGTGCCCCGCGCTCGAACGGCAGCACGCCGGCGAGCATCTTCAGCAGCGTCGACTTGCCGGCGCCGTTCGGACCGATGAGCGCGACCTTCTGGCCGCGCTCGAGGGCGAAGTCGAGGCCGTCGTAGACGACGTGGTCGCCGTACGCCTTGCGCACGTCGCGCAGCGTGATGACGGTGCGGCCCGAGCGCGGCGGCGCGGGGAAGCGGAACTTCACGTTCTTACGGGCACGCCTCGGCGCCGCGACGCGATCCAGCTTTTCGAGCTGCTTGATGCGGCTCTGCACCTGGCGCGCCTTCGTCGCCTTGTAGCGGAAGCGCTCGATGAACGCCTCGGTGTGCGCCACCTTGCGCTGCTGGTTCTTCAGCTGCGCCTCGAGTGTCGCCTCGCGCTCGGCGCGCTGCTCGACGAAGTCGCCGTAGTCGCCGACGTATTCGGTGGCGACGCCGTGCGCCAGCTCCACGACCCGGTTGGCGACGGCGTTGATGAAGTCGCGGTCGTGGCTGACGAGGACGATCGCTCCGGCGTACCCGGCGAGGAAGTCCTGGAGCCACTCGACGCTGGCGAGGTCGAGATGGTTGGTCGGCTCGTCGAGGAGCAGGACGTCGGGGTTCTGAAGCAGCAGCCGGGCGAGCGCGATGCGCATCATCCAGCCGCCACTGAACTCGTCGACGGGGCGCTCCATGTCGTCCTGGGCGAAGCCGAGCCCGGCGAGGATGCGGCGCGCCTCCGCATCCAGGCTGTAGCCGCCGAGCGTCTCGAACCGATGCTGGAGCCGCCCGTACTCATCCATCAGCTCAGCCAGCTCCGCCTCTTCGGTCGCGTCGGAGAGCTCAATCTCGATGTGCCGCATGCGGCGACCGATGCCGCTCAGCTCGCCGGCGCCGGCGAGCACCTCGGCCAGCACGGAGCGGCCGCGGCTCTGCGCGACTTCCTGGCGGAGGTAGCCGATCACGGTGTCACGGGCGCGGGTGATGGTGCCGGCGTCCGCCTCCTGCTCGCCGGTGATGAGCTCGAGCAGGGTCGTCTTGCCGGCGCCGTTGGCGCCGACGATGGCGATCCGCCGGCCGGCAGCGATCTGCAGGTCGACGTCGCTGAACAGGTGCTGGGCGGCGTGACTCTTCGCCACGCCGGCGATGGTGATGAGGCTCATGGGGCGCTTCGCATGGTAGCGGGCTTCGCGGTCCCGCTCGAACGCCGAGTCCGGTCCGCCCCGGCCCTACTCCGCTGGCTGCTCCCCGGCGGCTGCTCCCCGGCGGCCGCTCCCCGGCGGCTGCTCCCCGGCGGCCGCTCCCCCCGGCCCTACTCCGCCGGCCTCCTCCGCTGGCTGCTACCTGGCTGGTCGGTATCGGACACTGGATTGCTCAATCTGCCTCACTGGTCGGCAGGGGTCACGCAGATCGGCCCTCGATTGCCACCGTCGACCCTCGAGGCAGATTCTGCTCGCTCGTTGGCCGATACCGACCTCGGTGGTCGAACACCGGGAACACGTACGAAGCCTTCCTCAGTCCCCCGTGCTGAGGCGCGCTCCCGTGGTATCGAACCGCAGGCGCGTCGCCATGCCGCGGATCCCGGTGGCGTTCCAGCCCTTCTCGACGGCGTGAGCCGCGGCCGGCCCGTCGCAGATGGCGAGCACCGACGGCCCCGCACCGGAGAGGCAGGCGCCGGCCGCGCCGCGCTCGTACGCCGCCTCGAGGAGCTCGGCCGTGCCCGGCAGCAGGGGGAGCCGGTGCGGCTGGTGCAGCAGATCGGTCATGGCGGGGCGCAGCAGCGCGGCATCGGCGGTCATGATCGCCGTCGCGAGCAGGGCCGCGCGCCCGGCCTGGAGCGCCGCCTCCGCGAACGGCACCTCGGCCGGCAGCGCGCCGCGCATGTCGGAGGTACGGCTCTCGGTCGAGGGAATGAAGACGACCGGGATCCACGTCTCGGGCACGTTGAAGCGGCGCAGCGTGATGGGAGCATCGCCGCCGCCAACGGCAAGTGTGAAGCCGCCGTACAGCGCGGCCGCCACGTTGTCGGGGTGGCCCTCCAGCCGCGCGGCGGCGGCGAGCAGCTCGTCCGCCTCGGGGGAGCGGCGGCCGACCGCCGAGCCGAGGAGAAGCCCCGCCACGATCGCGGCGGCGCTGCTGCCGAGGCCGCGCGCCGCCGGGATCATGCTGCTGACCTCGATCCGCCACGCGACCCCCGTCGCGCCACCGGCGCCCAGCGAGATGCGCAGCCCCTCGCGGAAGGCACGGATGACGAGGTTCTCGTCCGGATCGCTGTCGTCGGAAGGGACGCCCTCACCGCGGGCGGTGAGCACGATCCCCGCCTCCTCACCGGGCACGAGCTCGGCCCGCAGCTTGAGGCTCAGCGCGGCGGCGAAGACATCGAAGCCGCTGCCCAGGTTGGCGCTGCTGGCCGGGACGTCGACGGTCGCGATGGGGCGGGACATGCGCCGCGAGTATGCCGCACCACGCGGTCGCGACGACGGCGCCACGCCCTATCTCATCTGCCGAGCGCCGCCACCTCGATGTGCCGGAAGCAGCCGACAAGGTGGTCGTTGACGAGGCCGGCGGACTGCATGTATGCGTAGCAGGTCGTCGGACCCACGAAGCTGAACCCGGCACGCCGCAGCTCCCGGGCGAGCGCTTCGGAGGCCGATGTCGTGGCCGGCACCTCGCCCATCGCCGCCCACGCGTTCTGCACCGGCACGCCATCGACGAAGCGCCACAGCCAGGCAGCGAAGGCGCCGGCGGCGCCATCGGTCAGATCCAGGAAGGCCCGCGCATTGCCGATGCACGCGTCGATCTTGGCGCGGTTGCGGACGATGCGCGCGTCGGCGAGCAGCCGCGCCCGGTCGGCATCGGTGTACGCGGCGATGCGATGCGGGTCGAAGCCGTCGAAGGCGGCGCGGTAGCCGTCACGCCGGCGCAGGATGCCCAGCCACGACAGACCCGCCTGGGCGCCCTCCAGGCACAGCAGCTCGAAGAGCCGCGCGTCGTCGTGGAGTGGCACGCCCCACTCGGTGTCGTGGTACGCGGTGTAGGCGGCGTCCTCGATCCCGCCCCAGGGGCAGCGCGGAGGCTCGTCGCTCAGATGGTGCTCGTGTCGCACTGGCCCGGATCGCCCGAGTCGTACCCGGTCCGGAACCATTGCTGCCGCTGCGCGGACGAGCCGTGCGTCCACGAGTCGGGGTTCACGTACCCCTGCGTCTGCTCCTGGATCCGATCATCCCCCACCGATGCGGCGGCGTCGAGCGCCTGCGCGATGTCATCCGCGGTGAGCGGCTGGAGGAAGCCGGTGTCGGTTGCGTGCGCGGCCCATGCGCCGGCGAAGCAGTCCGCCTGCAGCTCGGTCTGGACCGATCCGCCGCTGGCGCCGCTCGACTGCCCACTCTGCGAGAGCAGGCCGAGCAGGTCCTGGACGTGGTGCCCGTACTCGTGCGCCACGACGTACGCCTCGGCGAAGGGTCCACCCTCGGCCCCGAACTGGGTCTGGAGCTGGTCGAAGAAGCCGAGATCGAGATAGACGAGCTGGTCGCCGGGGCAGTAGAAGGGCCCCACCTGCGTGCTGGCAGTGCCGCACGCCGACTCGGTGACGTCCGAGTAGAGCACCGTGTCGGCATCGGTGTAGCCGTCGACGACGCCGGACCAATAGTCCTGGATGCTGTTGGCGTAGCCGAGGATGCGGCAGTCCTCGTACTGGTTGGCGGCCTCGCCGGTGGTGCAGCGCTGCTTGACATCGCTGCTCGGGTTGGCCTGGTTCCCGCCGCCACCGGTCCCGCTCGGCGGCGGGATCGACACCTGTCCGTTGGTGAGCAGGTAGATGGCGAGGACCACCAGCGTGCCCAGGCCGCCGCCGATGGCGACACCACCCCCGCGCCCCATGCCGCGACGGTCCTGGACCTGACCGGGATCGAGCTTGGCGTCAGGATTGAATGTCATGGATCGGCCCCTGAGCAGGAAGCGTGCCGGTGCTTGCTCGCTCGTCATGGCGGTCGACGCCGACCGAATCAGTCATCGGTCGCCGGCGGCTTGCGGGTGCCGCCGCGGTACGCGATGACCTCCACCCGCTCGAGCGTGATGAGACCGTCCTGGACGATCTCGTCGAGCAGGGGCAGGATGGCCCGCACCTTCGCCTCCTCGTCCACTGCCTCGATGAGGATCGGCAGGTCCTCGCTGAGGCGCAGGATGCGGGTCGTGTGCAGCCGGGCGTGCGCGCCGAAGCCCTCGATACCGCGCAGCACTGTAGCACCGGCGATGCCCTCCTGGCGCAGGCGCTCCACGATCACCTGGTAGAGCGGGCGTCCATCGTGGTGATCGGCCTCACCGACGTAGATGCGAACGAGGAGACCTGTGCCGCCCTGCTCGATCACGATCAGACCGCCCGCCCGATCGCCACACCCGCCACGACCGCCACCAGACCCAGCAGGACGCTGAGGGCCAGGTTGGCGACGCCGAGCATCCACGCGCCGTCTTCCACCAGGCGCCACGACTCGAGGGCGAGGGTGCTGAACGTCGTGTAGGCGCCCACGAAGCCGATGAGGAGCGGCCCCCGGACCTCGGCCGGCAGGATGGCACGCTCTGCGCTGAGCGCGAAGAGGATGCCGATCAGCAACGAGCCGCTGACGTTGACCGCGAGCGTGCCCCACGGGAACGTCCCGCGACCGAGCGTGGTGACCCAGCCGTCCACCGTGTAGCGGGCGACGGCGCCCACGAATCCGCCGAGACCGATGAAGATGAGGTGCATCGTCAGCGAGGATGCGTTCCCGTGTGTGGCCCGGTCAAGCCAATGACCGACCCACGGGGTGCGGGCCGCTCATGGTCGACCCGCCGGCCGTCTGCCTGGCTGGTCGATAACGGACAGCCGATTGCGGAATCTGCCGCCAGGGTTGGTCCTGACGACGCGCCGAGGGGCGCCCGTGTCCGTCGCCTTCCTCCACGGTCGAAACCGCAATCCGGTGTCCGATACCGACCTCCCAGGGGAACGCGTCCACGGCCAATGCCTGCGTCCGTGCGCCTGCCCGCGTCCGTGCGCCGCCGGCTAGAGGCGCATCGCCTCGCGGATCGCGCCGAACTCCGGTGCAACGGGGGTCAGCGTTCCCTCCTCCCCCTGGATCGCGTCGGGATCCTTGAGACCGTGACCGGTGAGGATGCAGACGACCACCTCGCCGCGACCGATGCGTCCCTCGCTCACCAACCGCCGCACGCCGGCCACCCCGGCCGCTGATGCCGGCTCACAGAAGATGCCCTCCAGCCGCACGATGTCGCGCTGCGCGGCGACGATCTCGTCGTCGGTGACCGCCTCGATGCTGCCGCCCGACTCGTCCCTCGCGCGGACGGCCCCGTCCCACGAAGCGGGGTTACCGATGCGAATGGCGGTTGCCACTGTCTCGGGTGCCGCCACGGGCTCGCCCTGCACGATCGGCGCGGCACCTGCCGCCTGGAAGCCGAGCATCCGCGGTCGGTGCTCGATGCGGCCAGCATCGGCGTAGGCGGTGAAGCCCCGCCACGCGGCGGTGATATTGCCGGCGTTTCCGACCGGCAGTGCCACCACATCCGGCGCAGCGCCGAGGGTGTCGACGATCTCCCATGCGATCGTCTGCTGGCCCGCGATGCGATCGGGGTTGATGGAGTTGACGACCGCCGCGACGCCCTCCTCGCCGAGACGTCGGACCGCCACGAGGGCATCGTCGAAGTTGCCGTCGATCATCACCAGCCGCGCGCCGGCGGCGAGCGCCTGTGCCAGCTTGCCCCGTGCCACCTTGCCGGCCGGCAGCAGGACGAAGCACGGAATGCCTGCGGCGGCGGCATAGGCTGCGGCCGACGCGGACGTGTTGCCGGTCGAGGCGCACACGACCGCGGCGGCTCCACCGCCGAGTGCGCGCGTCACGGCGAGCACCATGCCGCGGTCCTTGAAGGAGCCGGTGGGGTTCGTGCCCTCGAACTTCAGGTGGAGGTTCGCGAGACCGAGCTCCGCTCCGAGCCGCCGCGCGTGGATGAGCGGCGTACCGCCCTCGCCGAGGGTGATCGGGAATGACTCCTCGGCCGGTTCCGCGAGGAGCCCGCGATAGCGCTCGAGGAGAGGGTGATCGGCCATGGCCGACGAGTGTAGCGGCCGGGCGACCGGCTGAGCGGCTGAGGCGGCTGACGAGTGGCGGATCAGCCCGTCAGCGCCTCGTGGACGATGCGCGCCTGCTCGGCGGCGTGCGTCGCCGGGTAACCCTCGGCGGGCCGCGATCGCTCGGGCCGCGAGACATCCCCGAGTGGGATCTTGTACGGCACCAGGTGCCGGATTCGCGGCAGCACGAACTTCCGGGCGCCCATGTTGCGCGGCTCCTCCTGGACCCAGGAGAGCTTCTCGAGCTTGGGGTAGCGCGCGAGGATTGGCTTCAGCTCCTCGGTCGCGAACGGATAGACACGCTCCACCCGCACGATCGCGAGATCGTCTGCCGCCTCGCGCTCGTCGGCGAGGACCAGGTCGTAGTAGATCTTGCCGCTGCAGAGGATGACGCGCTTCACACCTCGCGCCGCGCGATCCTCCCCCACGAAGCGCGGATCGTCGAGGACCGGCTGGAAGCTGCCCTCCGCCAGCTCGGAAGGGCGCGACGCGGCCTGGGGCAGGCGAAGCAATGACTTGGGCGTCATGACGACCAATGGCCGCAGCTCCGTGTGCATCGCCTGGCGTCGCAGCAGGTGGAAGTACTGTGCCGGCGTGGTGGGGTTGACGACCCGGATGTTGCCCTCCGCGCCCAGCGCCAGGAAGCGCTCGAGCCGCGCGGAGCTGTGCTCAGGGCCGGATCCCTCGTAGCCGTGCGGCAGGAGCAGGGTGAGACGCGATGTCTGGCGCCACTTGGCGAGTCCGGCGATGAGGAACTGGTCGATGATGATCTCCGCCCCGTTGACGAAATCGCCGTACTGGGCCTCCCACAGCACGAGCGCCTCCGGGGCGGTGACCGCATACCCGTACTCGAAGCCGAGGCACGCGTACTCGGAGAGCGGCGAGTTGTGGATCTCGAACGACGCGGTCGCACCGTCCAGGTGCTGCATCGGAACGTAGGGCTCGCCGCTCTGCGTGTCATACAACGCCTGGTGGCGCTGCGCGAACGTGCCGCGCACCGTGTCCTGCCCGGTGAGGCGAATGGCGGTCCCGTCGGTCAGCAGCGAGGCGAAGGCCAGGGATTCGGCATGACCCCACTCGATGCGCGGCTCGTCGCCTTCGAGTGCCGCGCGGCGCCGCTCCAGCTGCTTGGCGAGCTTGGCGTTGACGTGCAGCTCGTCCGGCCATCGGAGCAGCTGCTCGTTGAGCGTCGCGAGCCGCTCGGCGGGCACGGCCGTGTCAGGCTCGGTCGCAGCCTCGCGGGCGAGGGACTCGGCACCGCGGTCGAGCTCAGCGCTCGGTTCGCGCTTGCGGAGCGATGCCTGCGCCGCGGCGAGCTCCTTGGCCACCGCCTTGGCGTCCGCGTCGGTCTCCTCGACGGTCACCAGGCCAGCGGCGACGAGCTCGTCGCGGTACAGCTCGCGGACCGATGGGTGGGACGCGATGGCCGCCGACATGGTCGGCTGCGTGTAGGCCGGCTCGTCCCCCTCGTTGTGACCGTAGCGCCGATAGCCGACGAGGTCGATGACGACGTCGTTGCGGAAGCGGTCGCGGTACATCGTCGCCAGCCGCGCTGCGGCGAGGCAGGCCTCGGGGTCGTCGGCGTTGACGTGGATGATCGGTGCGTCAAACCCCTTGGCGAGGTCCGACGAGTAGTTGGTCGAGCGCCCCTCGCGCGGCTCGGTGGTGAAGCCCACCTGGTTGTTGGTGATGAGGTGGATTGTGCCGCCGGTGGCGTAGCCGGCGAGCCGGGCGAGGTTGAACGTCTCGGCGACCACGCCCTGCGCCGCAAACGCGGCATCGCCGTGGAGCAGGAGCGGCAGCACCGTCGACGGGTCCTGCACCGCGATCGCCGCCGATCGATCGGTCTGCTGCGCGCGCGTCCGGCCCTCCACGACCGGGTTGACCGCCTCGAGGTGGCTCGGGTTGGGAGCGAGCGAGACGCGCACCGTGTGCCCGGCCGCGGTCGTGACCTCGCCGTCGGCGCCGAGGTGGTACTTCACGTCATCGAGGCCCCCCTTCGGGGCCCGCGGGTCCGCCGCCCTGCCGGCCTCGAACTCGGAGAGGATCGCCTCGGTGCTGACACCGATGATGTGCGACAGCACGCTCAGGCGGCCGCGGTGCGCCATACCGATGACGACGTCGCGCGCGCCGTCCTCGGCCGCGTCGCCGATGATGCGGTCGAGCATCGGGACCATCGCGTCGAGGCCCTCGACGCTGAATCGCTTCTGTCCCAGATATGCCTTGTGGAGGAAGTGCTCGAGGCCCTCGACGCGGGTCAGCCGCGCCAGGAGGTTGCGCCGCGCATCGGCGTCCAGCTGTGGACGGTGCTCGCCGGACTCGATGATGTGGCGCAGCCAGACCCGCTCCTCGTGGCTGTGGATGTGCTCCACCTCGTAGGCGATGGTGCCGCAGTACGTCGCCGCCAGGTGGGGAAGCGCCTCCGCCAGCGTGGCGCCGGGGACGTAGATGCGCATCAGCTCCACCGGGACGCGGGCCATGTTGCCGCTGTCGAGGCCGAGCGGCGCGGGATCCAGCGCCGGGTCGCCGGGGGGTGGCGCGCCGAGCGGGTCGAGGTGCGCGGCCATGTGCCCGAAGTGCCGGTACGCCTTGACGAGCGCCATCCCGGCCGCGACCGCCTTGAGATCCTCGTAGCCGGCATGACCGGTCGAGAGGCCGGCACGGGCCGATGCCGTCGGTGGCGCCGGCACCTCCGGTGCGATCGTCGCGTGCAGCGCGCCGAAGATGTCCGCGTAGAACGCGTCCTCACCACGCAGCGATGCATCGATGGTGCGCAGGAAGGCCCCCGACTCGGCGCCCTGGATGATCCGATGGTCGTACGTGCTGCTGACCGTCATCAGGCGCTGCTGGCCGATGCCCCGGATGGTGCCGGTCGCGACGATGCAACCCTGGTTCGGCATGAGCCGCGGGACGGACGCAGCGGTGCCCAGCGTGCCGGGGTTCGTGAGCGTGATCGTGGCGCCGGCCATGTCGTCCGGCCCGAGCTTGCTGGCGCGCGCCCGGCCGACGAGCTCTTCGTAGCGCGCCACAAAGGCGGCGAAGTCCATCGCATCGGCGCCCTTGATCACCGGCACCACCAGGAAGCGCGAGCCATCGGTCCGCTCGACGTCCACGGCCAGGCCGAGGTTCACCCCGCCGGGATCGACGCGGTAGGCGGTGCCGTCCGCCTCGTGATAGGCGTGCGTCATCGTCGGGTGCTCGGCAGCGGCCCGCACGATCGCGTAGCCGATGAGATGGGTGAAGCTCACCTTGCGCGGGGAGACCTGTCCGTTCAGCTCGCGGCGCCGCTCCTCGAGGACGCTGACGTCGAGCTCTCGGAAGCTGGTGGCGGTGGGGATCGCCAGGCTCGCCGTCATGTTCTTCGCCAGCCGCGCCGCAGGGCCCTTGATCGGTGACGCGCCCGCGGGAACGGAAGCTGCCGCTGCCGTTGATGCTGGCGCGGGCGACGAGGCGAGGTCCTCGGCCGTTGCTGCCTGGCGGGGCGGGGTTCCCGTGTCCGGCGACGAGGTGTCGGCCACGGCGCCGCTCCCGTTCCCGTCGGTGCCGGCAGTGGTGACCGGCTCGAACCCGCCGAACCCGCCGTCGAACTGATCCCGCCACTCATCGTCGACGGATGCGGGGTCGCTGCGGTAGCGATCGTAGAGGTCGGCGACGTAGCCGGCGTTGACGAGGTTCAGCTGGTCGGCGAGCTGGTCGGAGTTGGACGGGGGCATGTCAGTTCCAAGCATACCGATGCAGCGCCTCCGGCGAGTCACGCGCTACGATCGTCGCTCGTTGGCCTTGCGCCGGGGCTTGCCCACGCCAATCTTAGTGGCGTTCGACCTACCGACTATCTTCCGGCCCTGCACGTGGGAGTGGTTCACCTTGACGCTGTTGATCGCCGCCATCCCCGCCTTCATCGGCTCGCTGGTCGAGTTCGTCGAGGCGTACACGATCGTCCTGGCGATCGGCCTCACGCGTGGCTGGCGAGCGCCGCTGCTCGGGGCGGCTGCGGCGGTGGTGACGCTCGGCGTCCTCATCGCGATCTTCGGCGTGACGCTCGTCAGCGTCATCGACGAGCACCTCTTCGAGCTCATCGTCGGCACGCTGCTCCTCCTCTTCGGGCTGAAGTGGATCCGCAAGGCGATCCTGCGCTACGCCGGGATCGTCGCCATCCACGACGAGGAGCTCATCTTCCAGCGCGAGATCGCCGAGCTGCGCGCGCAGGGACGCGCGCTGGATCGGTTCGACTGGATCGGCTTCCTCGCCAGCTACAAGGCGATGCTCCTCGAAGGGCTCGAGGTCGCCTTCATCGTCATCGCCCTCGGCGCCGCCGGTCCCGAGGAGCTGGTCGCCTCGGCGGTCGGCGCCGCCGTCGCGTTCGCGTTCGTCGGCGTCATCGGTGCATTCGTGCGCGCCCAGTTGAGCCGCGTGCCGGAGAACACCCTCAAGTTCTCGGTCGGGGCCATGCTCTGCACCTTCGGCGTCTTCTGGGCGGCCGAGGGCTTCGGGGTGGAATGGCCCGGCGGCGCGTTGGCACTGTTCCCGATCTTTGCGGGCTTCCTCCTTGTCTCGTGGCTCTCGGTGCGCATGCTCAATGCCATGGTGCCGGGCGGGCGCGTCGTGTCGCGGACGGTCTGATGGGCTCGACGCTCGCCAACCTGCCGCGCGCCATCGTCGAGAACGTGGTGGGCCTGATCGTCGACGACGGGCTCGTCGTGGCGGGTGCCGTCGCGGCGCTCGTCATCACCGGGCTCCTGGCGGCGTACGCCCCGGCCGTGCCGCACGTCGTACTGGGGATCCTCCTCTTCGCGCTCGTCATCGGCTCGCTCATCGCCTCGCTCGTGCGCGCGGCGCGGGGCGCACAGCGCCACGCCGTGGACGACGCTGCGGAGTAACCGCAACTCGTGCGACCCTACCAGCGGCACGTGTTCGTCTGCACCGACGGTGACTGGTGTCCCACCGTCGACGGGGATGGACTCGGCGTCCACGCGGCGCTGAAGCGCGCGGTTGCGTCGCTCGGTCTCGCGAACGAGGTCCGCATCAACAGGTCCGGGTGCTTCTCGCAGTGTGGCCATGGGCCGATGGTGGTCGTCTATCCGGACGGTGTCTGGTACGGGGCGGTCGCGCCGGAGGATGCGCAGGAGATCGTCGAGTCGCATCTCGTCGGCGGCACGCCGGTGGAGCGGCTGCGCTATCACCCCGACCGCCCGGGCGCGAACAAGATCCCGCGCCCGGACCCGCCATCGGTCTTAGCCGAGGACTGACGCTTCAGGCACGAGCCGCCCCGTGGTGAGGCGAGATCACGTTCCCTCCCGCTGCCGGGCGCGGTAGGCGCGCGCCTTCATGCGAGCGCCACAGATCGCCATGGTGCACCACGTTCGCGACCGGTTCCGGGAGCGGTCGACATAGAGCCAGCGGCACGCGTCGTTCTGGCACGCCTTGACCCGCGGCCAGGTGCCGTCCGCCATGGCCGCCGCCACGATCGCCACGATCCCCGCCAGCGCGACGTCCACGCCGGCGACGCCGTGCGGCTCGAGGCGCCAGCTCGAGTCGATCCCGAGCCGCGCGACGAGCGGCAGCGATGACGTGGCCCGGTCGAGATCGCGGACCGCGTTGGCGTCCGCGGTCTCGCCGTTGTTCGCACGCCCCAGGGACCGAAGGCCCTCGCGCAGGTCGATGGCCCGCTTGTGGGTGGCGGCATCGGTCCGGAGGCCGCGCGGCGCCAGCTCCCGCTCAGCGAGCCATCCGGCGAGCAATGCCGGCGTCGCGATCTGGTCGCGGCGGTCCTCGATGTCGTTGGTATTGACGAAGTCGACCACGAGGTCGACTCCGGGCTGCGTCATGCGCGGCAGCCTACATCACCAGCGACGCATGCGACGATGGTGATGGTGTGATCGGGTGCCCCAGGGGCCGCCCGATCGGTATCGGTCATGTGAGGTCCTCAGGCTCGGGGCACAGCCGCCTCGCCGCCGCCGGTGACCTGCGGTCGGAAGACGAGCTTCGAGTCGCCGTCCTCCGAGCGTGGCGCCGATCGTGGCGCCGTCGAGCGGATGGCTGAGGTGAATGGCTCCAGGGATTGCAGCGTGGTTCGTGCCCACGTGAGGGCACGGCTTCTCATGGCCGCAAGACCGATGCCGTGATGCCCTCCGCCGCGCCACGACCCATGGCTCCTCGGCCGAGCCACGCCGTGTAGCCGCCGACATGCGAGTGTGTCTCGCCGTCCCGCACCTCGACCACCCGATCCGCGATTCGATCGAGGAAGTAGCGGTAGTGGCTGATGAAGACGACCGTGCCCTCGAACGCCTCGAGGGCGGTCTCGAGCGCCTCGACCGACTCGATGTCGAGGTGGTTCGTCGGCTCGTCGAGGACGAGCAGGTTCGCGCCGGAGAGCATCAGCAGCAGGAGCTGCAGCCGCGTCCGCTCCCCGCCGGAGAGGCTGGCGACGGGGCGTCGGACCTGCTCGTAGTCGAAGAGGAACGCCATCAGGCGCGACACCGCCTGCTCCTCGGTCCCGGCGTGCGCGGCGCGGAGCGTGGCCAGCGGCGTGGAGCGCGGATCGAGGGTGTCCTGGTCCTGGGCGAGGTACGCGACGCGGATCGACGGGCCGATCCAGACCTCGCCCTCGGTCGGCGGCCGCTCACCGACGAGCGCCTTGACCATTACGCTCTTGCCGGCGCCGTTGTCGCCGACGATGCCGACCCGCTCGGCGTGCATCACCGTCTCGTGCACGTCGAGGAGCACCGGATGCCCGTCGAAGGCCACGCTCACCCCACGCAGCTCGACCGCCTTCCGGCCGCCACGCTGATGGGGATGCAGCTCGAGGCCGATGCGTCGCCGCTCGAGGACCGGCCGCTCCACCTTGTCCATCCGCTCGATGCGGCGGGCGATGTTCCGTGCCTGCGTCACGAGGCCCGAGTTGTTCTGGCTCGCCGGCACGGCGCGCGCCCACTGGACGAGGCGCCGCTCCGCCTCCTCGAGCCGCTCGATCTCCTTGCGCTGCGTCACGTACGACGTCTGCTGGCGCTTCAGCTCGATCTCGCGCGCGATGGCGTACGCGGAGTAGTTGCCGCCCCACATCCGGACCCGCCCGCGGTCGAGCGAGGCGATATCGGTCACCGTCTCGTCGAGCAGGTAGCGGTCGTGGCTCACCGCCAGCACCGATCCCGCGAAGCCGTGCACCAGGCGCTCGAGCAGCTGGCGACCGCCCAGGTCGAGGTGCGCCTCCGGCTCGTCGAGCAGCAGCAGGTCGGGGTCCCGCACGAGGCAGCCGACCAGACCGATGAGCTTGCGCTGTCCACCCGACAGCACCCTCGTCGGCAGCGACAGCTCGCGCTCCTCGAGGCCGACGCCGAGCAGCAGGGACCGCGCCCGACCCTCGAAGGCCGGCCCTCCCTCGCGCTCGTACCGATCGAGGAGGCTCGCCTGCCGGGCCAGGGCGGCGGCGAGCCGCGCCTCCTCACCGAGGATGGCAGGATCGGAGAGGTCGGCGGTGACCGTCGCCAGCCCGGCATCGATCTCGGCGAGGTCGTCACGCTCGTCGCGCACCAGCTCCATCGGTGTCCGATCGTCGCCCAGCGGGTGCTGCGGCAGGAGCGCGAGGCGCAGGCCACGCCGACGCGTCACCGTGCCCGCGTCGGGCTCGTCCTCGCCGGCGGCGATGCGCAGCAGCGTCGACTTGCCCGAGCCGTTCGGCCCCACCATGCCGATGCGCGCACCGTCCGGCAGCTCGAGGTCGACGCCGTCGAGAATGCGCCGCGCGCCGAACGACCGCGTGATGCCGTGCAGGCTGAGGAGGGTCATCACCGGCAACCGTAGCCCATCCGGGTCCGGCCTCGGCCACAGGACGTGGTGTCCCGTGCCCGTCCCGGCGCCCTGGCCCCGCTTTCCCGGTAATTCGCGGCGCATGCACGCTAACCGTGCCGACCTCCCTCTCAGGTTGGTCAACGTGCACGGGCTGCGAAATGACCACCGATGCGCGGTGTGGGGCTCGGAAGCGGCCCCGATATCGTGCATGAGCCAGGAATTGGGCCGCGCTGGCCGAGCTGACGCGGCCGTGCTGCGACCCCTGGCCCGACTCGGAGCGGTTGGCTACGTCGCGAGCACCTGCTCGAGCGTGGCGCGGTCGACGCCGCGGCCGGTGGTCACGATCGCCACCCGTCGCCCGGTGAGCTCACCGAGGTGGCCCCCGCGGGCGGCCG
>JBBRWZ010000009.1:0-44753 GCA_038248895.1 Candidatus Limnocylindria bacterium
CACGCGACGACCCGTCGTGCGCGTTCCCGGTCAGGTAGGTCCGTGCCGCTGCCACGTCGTCCTCGTCCCATCCCTCCTCCGCCGCAATGGCCGTGAGTCGCTCGTCGATCACGGCCGGAACGGCCTCGACGGGCGGCGTCGATCCGGACGGCGCATGCCATCCGCTCACGCCGAGCTCGATTTCGTCCGAGCCATCCTCGCGGTCATCGGCGTCGCCGAGCCCACCGAAGTAGAGGAGCTCCTCCTCCGCGTCGGCGACGGGGCCCCGTCGCGGTTCCTCCACCTGTCCGAACGGTTCGCGCGCCAGCGGGCCAAAGCCATGACGGTCTGGCGCTGCCGGGCGGGGTGCCCAGAAGGCACGTGCCGGTGCCTGCGGCGATCCCGGCGCAGGTCCGGCTTCTGGCGCCGGTTCCGGCATGGGCTCTGGTTCCGGAGCGGGCTCGGGTCCCGGTTCCGGTTGGGGCTCGGGTTCTCGTTCAACCACCGGCTCAGGCTCGGGCTCGGCCCGAAGCTTCGGTTGCAGGTCGGCTGCTGCCGCCCGTTCCGACTCGGGCTCAGGTCCTGGCGCCGGCTCGGGACCCGGCTCGGGTTCTGGTTCCAGCTCAGGCTCGGGTTCTGGTTTCGGTTGGGGCTCAGGTTCTCGTTCAACCACCGGCTCAGGGTCGGACTCGCCTTGAAGCTTCGGTTGGGGATCGGCTTCTGCCGCCCGGTCCAACTCCGGCTCAGGTTCTGGCGCCGGCTCGGGTTCCGGTTCCGGCACGAGTTCGGGTTCTCGTTCCGGCGCGGGTTCGGATTGCGGCTCAGGCTCGGATTCTGGTTCCGGCGCGGGCTCGCGTTCAGGCCCAGCCTCAGGCTCGGCTTCCGGTGCGGGTTCGGGCTCAGCTTCTGCCGCCCGTTCCGGCTCGGGTTCTGGCTCGGGTTCGGGTTCCGGCTCTGGTTCCGGCGCGGGTTCGGGTTCCGGTTCTGCCGCTTGTTCCAGCTCGGGTTCGGGCTCGGGTTCGGGCTCGGGTTCCGGTTCAGGCCCCGGTTCCGGCTCCGCATTCGCGGGGGGCATCGGTTCGAGCGAGCTCGGGTCTGCCGCGGCCGGGCGTGGTGCGACGTCGGCGACGTCGAGCCAGGTGACCTCCTCATCCGCGTACCAATCCGGCTCGTCGATGGCGGCCGAATAGCCATCCGGCGGTGGCTGGATGGGCTCCTCGGCCTCAACGGCCGCGTCAACCTCGACGGTGGTGATGCCGGGCTGGGATGGCATCTCGACCGGAATGCGAACGGTGGTGAGCGGCTCCGCCGAGGGCGCGGTTGCCGGTGACACGGCCGCGTCCGCCTCGGGAGGCGATTCTTCGTACGTCGGCACGGGCTCCGCCAGCACGTCACCAGCGAGGTCGGCCTCGACGGCCACATCCTCCGCATGATCCGCGATACCCGCGAGGCGCTCCTCACGGTCGATGCGCTGCAACGCATCCGCGCCGGGCAGCTCGGCCAGCGCGGGATCCTCGGCACGGGCGAGTGCTTCGAGGATGCCGCCATCACCGAGGCGCAGCCGCGAACGGCGTGCGATGGGCACCGAGACCACTCGCGCATCCTCCCCGGAGGAAGCCGCGTCAGCAGACGCACGGTCGGTGGTCGCGTCGACTGATCGCCGCGACGATGCGGGCTCCGAGGCGCCGGGCGGCGGCTCGGGTGCGGGCTCGCCGTCGGTCGGCCCCGCGACATCCGCGGGCGCAGCGGGCTCGCTCGGCGCGGTGCCAGGGTCCGACGCATCATCCGCTGCCAGGTCCGGCGGCGCGGGCGCCGGACGGTCGACGATCGGGTCCGGACTGCGCCATGTGACCGGCGGTGCCGGGCTGCCGGGCAGTCGCAGGTCCATCCGCGCCTCCAGCAGCTCGACCCGCGTGCGGAGCGCCGCGACCTCGCCGCGCGCCTCGCCGAGGGCGAGCAGCGCCTGTCCGTAGCGCTCGGTCAGGTTCCGAAACTCCGTCAGGAGCTCACGGAACGGACTCGCCTCCACGACCGGCTCCGGCGCGGGGGGCGGCGCCGGCTCCGGCGTGGCGGCGGGCATCGGTGCCGGTGCGGCAGCTGCCGCAGGGCCCTCGCCGTCGGGTCCGAGGAAGACGCGCATGCCTCGCCCACCCTCGTGTCTCCCGGTCAGGACGCCGCGGGAGACGAGCTCCCAGATGCGCTTCTTGGGGACGCCGAGGATGTCGGCCGCTTCTTTGACCGTGTAACCGTCCATCACGGGGGCGATAGCGTAGCGGTCACGTCCAGCGTCAGGCCAGTTCGCCCACGGCCTCGACGAGGCGCTCGACCTCGGCCGGCGTGTTGTAGTGGACCAGACCGATGCGCACCATGCCGCCCGCCTCCGCGAGGCCCAGCCGCCGGATCAGCTCGAACGCGTAGTAGTCACCGTCCCACGCGCTGATGGCGCGTGATGCGAGGTGCTCGGCCACCGCGCGCGGCGAATGCCCGTCCACCGTGAAGGCGACGGTCGGCACCCGCTCGCCGAAACGCGACGGATCAACGATGCCCCGGATCTGAACGCCTCGGATAGCGGCCAGCCCCTCGATGGTGGGGCCGACGAGCTGTCCCTCGTAACCGCGGATAGCGGTCATCGCCGCACGCAGCTGCGTGCGCCGGTCGGCATCCGGCGCCGCGCCGCCGTAGGCAGCACCGAGTGCGGCCAGGTACCGATACGTGCCGAGCAGGCCCGCCAGGAGCTCATGGCTCTGCGTCCCTGTCTCCCACTTCCCGGGCAGCTCGTCGCCGGCCGGCCGGACGCGGTAGGCCTCGATGCGCTCCAGGTGCTCGCGGCGGCCATACAGCGCGCCGAGATGCGGTGCGAAGAACTTGTACGGGGAGCACGCCACGAAGTCCGCACCGAGCGCAGCGACGTCGATCGGCACGTGCGGCGCCGCGTGCACCGCGTCGACGTAGGCGAGGGCGCCCACGGCGTGCGCCATCTCCACCGCGCGCCCGACATCGTTGATCGTGCCGACCGCG
Organism: Candidatus Limnocylindria bacterium; assembly: GCA_038248895.1. GTDB lineage: Bacteria > Chloroflexota > Limnocylindria > QHBO01 > QHBO01 > JAICQM01. The sequence goes on from JBBRWZ010000009.1 coordinate 2,998, forward strand.
TTCGAGGCGAGCCCGACGGCGACGATCCGGGTGCGGGCGCTGAGCGCCGTCTCGAGCGAGCTTGTGTCGAGGGTGCAGTCGTCGACGTCGAGATCCACCCAGCGCACGGTGGCTCCACGGTCGGCGGCCATGGCAAGCCACGGCGCGACGTTCGCATCGTGGTCGAGGCGCGTGACTACGATCTCATCCCCGTGCTGGATGTCGCGGCCGAGCGCCCGGCTCATCGCGAAGGTCAGCGTCGTCATGTTCGGTCCGAAGACGATCTCGGCCGGGTCGTGGGCACCGACGAACTCGGCGGTCGCGGCGCGCGCGTCGGCGACGAGCGCATCGGTCTCCTCCGAAGCGTCGAAGGCGCCGTGTGTGTTCGAGCCGCCGGCCGCCAGGTGCGCGGCAATCGCCTCGATGCACGCGCGCGGCACCTGGGTCCCGCCCGGGCCGTCGAGGAAGGCCACGGTCTCGCCGGCATGCGTCCGCGCCAGGGCCGGGAAGTGGTCGCGGACCGCCTCCACGTCGATGCCGGATCGTGCTCGTGGTGTCGTCACGCGCAAGATGGTACGCGGCGCGCGCCGGCGGGCGCGTCCCGTATCATCGGCTGGCCCATGACGACATCGATTCGCCTGCCGGTGCTGCCTGCCCACGACCTGGCGATCCCGCCGGCATTCGAGGGCCTGGGGGAGCTCGCCTACAACCTCTGGTGGAGCTGGTCGCCGCGCGCCGCGCAGCTGTTCGCCCGCATCGACTCGGCCGCCTGGACGCGCCATCGCAACCCGATCCCGGTGCTCCGCGGCGTCGACACCGCGCGGTGGGCGGAGCTTGCCGCCGACGAGGACTTCTCGGTTGACGTGAGCCGCCTCCTCGACGAGTTCAATCGCTACCTCGCCGACGGCGGCGAGGGGTGGTATCGGTCCGATCCGAGCCGCACCCTGCCGGGACCGGTCGCCTATTTCTGCGCCGAGTACGGGATCCATGAGTCGATGCAGATCTACTCGGGCGGGCTCGGCGTCCTTGCCGGCGACCACCTGAAGTCGGCATCCGATGCGGCGCTGCCATTCGTCGGCGTCGGCCTCCTCTACCGCCGCGGCTACTTCCGCCAGCAGATCGATGCCGATGGCCACCAGGAGCATTCCCAGCCGGACATCGACCCGGCCCAGCTGCCGCTGCGCCGGGCGCGGGCCGCGAACGGCCTGCCGCTGATCATCAGCGTCGAGCTGCCGGGCCGCAATGTCCACGCGGCCGTGTGGGTGGCGCACGTCGGTCGCGTCCCGCTCCTCCTGCTCGACACCGACGTCCCGCAGAACGATCCGGCCGACCGACCCATCACGCACATCCTCTACGTCCGCGGTCGTGAGATGCGCCTCTGCCAGGAGCTCATCCTCGGCGTCGGCGGCGTCCGCGCCCTGCGCGCGCTCGGCGTCGACCCGGCGGTGTGGCACCTCAACGAGGGCCACTCCGCGTTCATGCTCCTGGAACGGGCTCGCGAGCTGGTCGTGTCGGAGCCGGGCCTCGCGGCCGCGGAGGCGCTGCGGCGCGTCGGGCGGAGCTCCGCGTTCACGATCCACACCCCGGTCCCCGCGGGCAATGAGGTGTACGCGCGCGACCTCGTGCGTCGCGACCTGGCCGCGTGGTTCGATGCCGCGGGCATGGCACCGGACGCGCTGTTCGAGCTTGGACGCGGTCGCACCGACGATCCGAATGCCGGCTTCGACCTGACCGCCTTCGTGCTGCGCCACGCGGCGCGAGTCAACGCCGTCAGCCAGCTCCATGGCCACACCGCGACGGAGACCTGGCAGGACGTGGCCGGGCACCCGATCGACGCGATCACCAACGGCGTCCACGTCGGCACCTGGCTCGGGCGTCCTATCCGCCGCGTCTACCGCCAGGCGATCGGCACCTCGCTCGGGACGGACCTTGACCGGGCGGACCAGCTTCGCGACCTCGACAAGCTCGACGACGCGCAGCTGTGGTCCGCGCACCGGCAGCAGAAGCGCGAGCTGCAGGACTTCATGGTCGGCCGTTTGCAGCGCCAGTTCGCCCGGCACGGCGAGGCTCCCGACGTGCTGCGCGACGTCCGCCACGCGCTGGACCCCAACGCGATGCTCATCGGCTTCGCGCGGCGGTTCGCGACCTACAAGCGGGCAGACCTGCTGTTCCGCGACGAGGATCGCCTGGCGCGCATCCTCCACCACGTCGATCGGCCGGTGCAGATCGTCATCGCCGGCAAGGCGCACCCCGCGGATCGTCCCGGCCAGGGCGTCATCCAGCGCATCTTCGGCCTCTCGCGCAGCGACGGCCTGCGCGGCCGCGTGTTCGTGCTCGAGGACTACGACATCCGAATTGCGAAGTTCCTCGTCGCCGGCGTCGACATCTGGCTCAACAACCCGCGGCGCCCCATGGAGGCCTCGGGGACGTCGGGGATGAAGGCCGCGATCAATGGCATCCCCTCGGTCAGCATCCTCGATGGCTGGTGGGACGAGGGCTACGACGGCTCGAACGGCTGGGCCATCGGCGATCGAGAGCCGGACGGCGACGACGAGGCGCAGGACGCGGCCGACGTGGGCGAGCTGTATCGGCTCCTCGAGGAGGAGATCACGCCGCGCTTCTTCGATCGCGGCACCGACGGCGTCCCCCGCCGGTGGACGGCGACGATGCGGGCCGCCATCGAGTCGTCACTGTGGCCGTTCAGCACCGCCCGGATGCTGACCGAGTACGTGGACCGCCTCTACCTGCCGGTGGCGCGGGGCGCCGAGGCCGTCCCCGCGTAACGCCCGCTAGGGAAGGAAGAACCGCGGGTTGGACCAGACGCCGCTCTGGTTGACGGCGAAGTGGAGGTGGCAGCCGGTGCTGTTGCCGGTCGAGCCCTCGTAACCGATCACCTGGCCGATCGTGATCGGCTGTCCCGGCGAGACGGTGACGCGCGCCTGCAGGTGCCAGTACCACGTCTGTAGGCCATTGCCGTGGTCGAGGATGACACCGAAGCCCGAGTCGAACGGGAAGAGCGGCTGCCCGGACGCGGCCACGACCCCGGTGCCCGCGGCGAGGATCGGTGTGCCGCAGCCGGCGGCCATGTCGAGCCCGGTGTGGTAGTGCGCGTAGGACACGCCACCGGACGAGTAGGGCGGCTCGAGCACGAAGCTCGTCGGCCCGAACTCCTGGGTCGCGTGCGTGCCGGCCTCCGGCCAGCGGAAACCACTGGCCGAGACCGCGTTCTGGCGTGCCTGCTCGGCCGCGGCTCGCTCCGCCGCCTCTTGGTCCGCCGCACGCTTCGCCGCCTCGGCGGCGGCGGCCTCACGCTGGCGCCGCGCCTCGGCCTCGACGGCCGCGCGACGACGCGCCTCCTCGAGCGCGGCCTGGCGGGCGGCCTCGTCGGCCTGGAGCTTCTGCACCAGGCTGTCGGCGGCCTGCTGCTGCGCGATGCTCTGCTCGAGGGCCGCGGCCTGGTCCGCCTCCGAGGCGAGTGTGGCGTTGAGCGCGGCCTCCTGCTGGCGCCGCTTGTCGTCGGCGGCGGCCTTCAGCTCGGCCAGGCGCTGCGTCATGGCGGCCAGCTCCGCCTCGCGCTGCTCGAGCAGCGTCTGCTGCTCCTCGGCGGCGACCCGCGCCTCCTCGAGTGCCGCGCGGCCCTCCTTCATCGACTTCTGGCGGGTCGTGAGCTGGTCGCGCAGGTCGCGGATCTCGTCGGCGAGGCGCGTATCGGTCTCGCTGACGGTCAACAGGTAGCCGACCTGGGTCGAGGCATCGTCGAGGTTGTCGGAGGCGAGCAGGACCTCCAGCAGCGACGTGCGGCTCTGCTCGTATGCGTCGCGCAGGTGCTGTTGCAGGAGGGCCTCGCGGGCAGCGAGGTCGGCCTGGTTGCGTGCGATCTGGGCCCCGAGATCGGTGAGCTGGCGATCGAGCGCGGAGATCTGCGTCAGCAGCTCGGCAAGCTGGGCCCTGATCTCTTCGATCTGCGCCTGCGCCTGCACCCACAGGCCGTGGACGCGGTCGTATTCGGCGGTGACCTGGCCGAGCTCCGCCTCGGCGGCGTCAAGCTGCGTGCCGAGCGTCGCCGACTGCGCCTCGAGCTCATCGAGCTGGGCGCGCTGCGCGACGATCTGCTCACGCAGCTGCTGCTGCTGCTGCTGAGCGTCGGCGAGGGATGGGTTTGCGGCCAGGGCTGGGTCGCGAGGTGTCGTGAAGACGACATTCAGGCTGACCAGCACGAGGGACACAATCGTGATGGCAAGCCGGGAGCGTCGTCTCATCCGGCGTTCCGCGTGTTCAATTGCTCTTCTCGTGCCCGGTGTCGGTGAGCTCACCTGCCGATGCTATCGGCAGGCCCCCGTCATGTGACGAGTCCGAACGTACTACACCCTACTACCCACATGCCGATCTGGCGAGCTCCGGGCCCGCGCCGGTGGCGTCAGTCGTCGTCGCGCGATGTCAGCCGACCGGCGACCGCGCCGGCGACCGCGCCACCCGCGACGAGCAGCCACGACGGGACGCGGCGGCGGCGCGGTGCCGGCAGCACCGGCAGCGGCTGGGTGACGTTGACCGGCAGCAGGCGCGGATCTGCCGACTGCGTGCCTGCCACCAGCTCGTCCTCGAGGGCGCTCGCTCGCGCCACCTCCGCGCCGAAAAGAACGATGACGCTCGCGAAGTAGAGGAAGGCAAGCAGCGTGATGCCGGTGCTGATCGGCCCGAAGGCCGTGTCGTAGCGCGCGATGTGGGTGGCGTAGTAGGTGAAGCCGAAGCGCAGCACCGTCCATAGCAGCGCCGCGACGACGGCGCCCGGCCACACCTCGCCGAACCGGATGGGCCGGTTCGGCACGATGCGGTAGATGAGCAGGAACGCGAAGACGATGAGGACGAGTGGGACGACAAAGCCGACGGTGCCAACCGCGAGACTGCCCCCCGGGACGCTGGCCAGCACGCTGCCGGCGACCTCCTGGATGACGCCGGTGACGATCCCGATCGCGACGCTGGCCACGGCGAGCACCCCGGTGATGCCCATCACCACCAGACCGATGAGCTTGCCCTGCAGGAACCCGCGCGGCGGCGCCGACTCGAACGCGCGACCGATCCCGGTGTCGAGCGCCGAGAAGACGCCGAGGGCGCTCCACAGCAGGAAGATGGCGCCGATGAACGACACCCCGCCTCGGGCCTTGATCACCGAGTCGATGATCCCGCCGATGGTGTCGGGGTCGAGCGGGGAGCCGGCGGCCACCTGGTCGACGATGAACGACCGCGCCCCGCCCTCGCCCAGGAAGAGGCTGAAGACGACGACGCCCAGGACGAGCAGCTGGAAGATCGAGAGCACCGCGAAGTAGGCCATGCTGCCGGCGTACTGGAGCGCCCCGTGCGCCAGGAACCCACTGATCGCGCGGCGGCCGATGCGCGGCCACAGATGATCGAGGCTCCAGGCGTCGAGCGCGGCAAGGATCTGCTTGATGCGTTCCACGGTGGCGCTGCCCTCGCAATACTCGTGCCCTCCACGCTACGGTATAGCCATGGCAGCCGCGCGCGAGGCATCGGTCGAGCTCGAGCTCGCCGGCCACCCGGTCACGATCACGAACCCCGGCAAGCTCTTCTTCGCCGAGCTCGGGGTCACGAAGCGCGAGCTGGTCGAGTACTACCTCGCCGTGGCAGATGGCGCGCTCCTGGGCGTAGACGACCGCCCCATGGCGCTGAAGCGATTCGTGGACGGAGCTGCCGGGCAGGCGTTCTTCCAGAAGCGCGCGCCGACGAAGCTGCCCGACTACGTAAGGACCGTGGAGCTGTCGTTTCCGTCGGGGCGCACCGCGGACGAGGTGGTGCTGGACAACCTGGCCGCACTGGCGTGGGTCATCAACCTCGGCTGCATCGATCTCAACCCGCATCCGGTGCGCTCCGCTGACCTCGACCATCCCGATGAGCTGCGCGTCGACCTCGACCCGGGCCCGGGCGTGCCGTGGGCCGACGTGCGACGCGTCGCGCTCGTCGTGCACGAGGTGCTCGAGGAGCTGGGCTTCACGGCCTGGCCGAAGACGAGCGGCTCGCGCGGCATCCACATCTACGCCCGGATCGAGCCACGCTGGGGGTTCCCGGAGGTCCGCCGCGCTGCGCTCGCACTGGCGCGCGAGGTGGAGCGGCGTGCGCCGCAGATCGCCACCAGCAAGTGGTGGAAGGAGGAGCGGCACGGCGTGTTCCTCGACTACAACCAGAACGCCAAGGACCGGACGGTGGCCTCAGCCTATTCGGTGCGGCCGGTGCCGGCCGCATGGGTGAGCGCGCCGCTGACCTGGGACGAAGTACCCGACGCGGAGCTGGGTGACTTCACGATTCGCACCATGCCGGACCGATATGCGCGCCTCGGCGACGTCGGTGCCGGCATCGACGCGGAGGCGCACTCGCTGGCGCCCCTCCTCGAGCTGGTCGAACGCCACGAGGCGGCGGGCGAGGGGGACGCGCCCTGGCCGCCGAACTACGCGAAGCAGCCGGGCGAGCCGCCGCGCGTACAGCCGTCTAAGCGTCGCATGCCGCCAACGCCAGAGGAGCAGCGGCCCACCAATCCCGACGCCCCGCGCGGTCGCACGGGGTCGGTGGCTCCAGCCCGTCCGAGCCCGCCGGCACGACGGACGGACGGCACCGTCTCGCCCACCGGCCGTCGCCGCTCCCGCGCCCCGCTGCGGGTCGTCTCGCAGGCCGAGACCAAGGAGGAGGCGCTCGCCGGCCTCGAGCGCTGGCGTGAACGCTGGCCGAAGGCATCGGTCCATGTCGGCGTCGAGGAGGTGCTCGTCGACGGCATGCGCGGCCGCTCGTCACTCTGGTATCGCGTCCGCGTCAACCTGCGCAACGTGCCGGAGGCGGACCGGCCACCGAACGAGAAGCCGGATCCCGACTACGACCCGTGGGAGTCCTACCGCGAGGGCGGCGCCCGCTAGGCATCTCGTCGCTGGATTGCCTCGGCGATGACCTCCGCGGGGTGTTGGGCCTCTCGCGGGGTGAGCTGGCGAATCTGCTCCCGGCAGCTGAAGCCACCGGTGACCACCATCGTGTCGGGGTCAGCGCCGCGCACCCGCGGCAGAAGCTCGCGTTCGCCGACGGCGACCGAGACGTCGTACTTGTCCGCCTCGAACCCGAACGAGCCGGCCATGCCGCAGCAGCCGTCGTCGCTCAGCAGGTCGACGTCGAGGCCGAGCTTCCCGAACAGCTCCGGCTCGGGGTTCGCGTTCAGCACCGACTTGTGGTGACAGTGCTGGTGGACGAGTGCCGACCCCTCTAGCGTCCCGAAGTCGTGGTCGGGCACCTCCTGGGCCAGGAACTCGGTCAGCAGGTAGCTCTGCGACTGGAGCCTCCGCGCGTCGGGTCGGCGCGGGTAGAGCTCGCGCGCCTCGTCACGGAAGACGGAGATGCAGCTCGGCTCAAGGCCCACGATGGGGGTACCGGCACGCAGCTCGCTGCGCAGCTCGCGCATCGTCTGACGAAGTAGCCCCTTGGCGAGGTCGAGCATGCCCCAGTCGTAGAGCGGCCGGCCGCAGCACAGCCTCCGTTCCGGGACCACGACCTCGTAACCGGCATCCTCGAGGACCGTGACGGCGGCCTTCGCCACCGACGGATGGAAGTGGTTGTTGAACGTATCCGCCCAGAGGACGACGCGACCGCGCGGCGCGACCCGCGCGGGAGCGCTGCGCGTTCGCCACCACTGGCGAAACGTCGCGGGCGCGAACTTGGGGATCGTGCGTTGCGGGGCGAGGCCGGCGAGCCGCTTGCCGAGGCCCGACACTACCGGTGCCGAGGTCAGGGCGTTGACGAGGCGCGGCGCTCGTGATGCCAGCCCCGCCCACCAGTAGATCATCCCCATCGCATACGCCGGGGCGGGCCGCAGCCGGCCGGAATAGTAGTGAGAAAGAAACTCCGCCTTGTAGGTCGCCATGTCGACGTCGACCGGGCAGTCGCCCTTGCAGCCCTTGCAGGCGAGACACAGGTCGAGCGCCTCGCGCACCGGCTCGCTGCGCCATCCATCCTTGCGCAGTTCGGCGCCGTTGAGCATCTCGAAGAGGAGCCGCGCACGGCCACGCGTCGAATGCTGCTCCTCGTGGGTCACCATGTAGGACGGGCACATCGTGCCGCCCTCCTCGCGCCGGCATTTGCCCACCCCGACGCAGCGCAGCGCAGCATTGGCAAAGCTGAACTGGTCGCCCGGATACTGGAAGTGGGTCGTTGGTGTCGCCGGCGCGTAATCGGTGCCGAGGCGGAGGTTGCCCACGATGGGGTTCGGCCGGACGACCTTGCCGGGGTTCATCCGCCAGCGCGGGTCCCAGGCGGACTTGAACTCGCTGAAGGCCTGCACCAGGCGATCGCCGAACATCTTCGGCAGCAGCTCACCGCGCGACTGGCCGTCGCCGTGCTCGCCGGAGAACGAGCCGCCGTAGCGCATCACGAGGTCGGACGCGTCGCCGACGAAGCGCCGCATGGTGGCGACCCCCTCGGCGGTCTCCAGGTCGAACGGAATGCGGCAGTGAAGCACCCCGTCCCCGAAGTGCCCGTACTTGTCGACCCGGTAATCGTAGCGGTCGAAGAGCAACTGGATGTCGCGCAGGTAGTCACCAAACCGATCCGGCGGGACGGCCGAGTCCTCCCATCCCGGCGACGTGATGGAGCGCCCCGTGATATTCGCCGTCGCTCCGAGCCCCGACTCGCGAACCTCCCAGAGCTTCGCCTCCTCACTGGCGCGTTCGTAGAGGTGCGTGCTCGGCGCGTTCGAGCGCCCCTGGAGCTTTGAGCGCAGCTCGGTGGCGGCGGCGTCCGACTCCTCACGCGTGTCACCGCCGAACTCGACCAGCAGCCAGCCATCGCCGTCGGGGAGCATGCCCACGTCATCGGGATGGAGCCCCTTCGAGAGCATGTCCTTCACGAGCCCGCGATCGAGCCCCTCGCAGGCGAGCGGCTTGGATTCGAGGATGAACGGGACGTCGTCGGCCGCGGCAAACACGTCGGGATAGCCGAGGACGAGCAGGCTGCGCGACTTCGGTGAGTGCACCAGGTCCAGCGTCGCCCCCAGGATCGTCACGCACGTCGACTCTGTCCCCACCAGGGCGCGCGCGACGTTGAAGCCGTTCTCCGGCAGCAGCTGGTCGAGGTTGTAGCCGGAGACGCGGCGCGGGATGTTCGGATAGCGGGCGCGGATCTCATCGGCGTAGGTGTCGCGGATGTCGCGCAGGGCGGCGTAGATCTCGCCCCGACGTCCGCCCGACCCGATGATGGAGGCAAGCTCCTCGTCGCCCGTCGCGCCGACGCTGAGGCGTAGGCCGTCGTACGTGAGCACGTCGAGCTGGCGCGTGTTGTCGACCGTCTTGCCGGCATAGACCGAGTGCACGCCGCAGCTGTTGTTGCCGAGCATCCCACCCAGTGTGCAATGGTTGTGCGTCGCCGGGTCGGGGCCGAAGGTGAGCCCATGCTGCTCCGCGGCGTCGCGCAGCGTATCGAGGACGATCCCCGGCTCGACCCGGGCCGTTCGCGCTTGCGCGTCGATGCCAAGGAGGCGATTGACGTGGCGGCTGAAGTCGATGACAACGCCCGTGTTGCAGGTCTGGCCGGCGAGGGCGGTGCCGCCACCGCGCGAGAAGATCGGCGCATCGTGGCGCGCGGCAATCGCGACGGTCGCGACGACGTCGTCGACATCGCGCGGTACGACCACGCCCATCGGCAGCTGCCGGTAGTTGCTGGCGTCGGTGGCGTAGAGCGCTCGCGCGCCGGCGTCGAACTTCACCTCGCCGCGCACCTCGTTGAGGAGGTCGACGACGAGGGCGCGGACGTCCACGCCGCGCGCGGTGGCATCGGCGGCGGGACGCCGCTCGGAGGCTTCGAGAACGGTCACGGCTGGAGGCTCCTTGGTCTAGATGGCGAACCGCGCCGCATCGGTCTCCTTGAGCTCGAGACCGATGCCCGGACGAGTCAAATCGCAGGTGAGGTCACCCCGCTCCGGGGTGGACACGCCGTCGAGCAGCAGCTGCTCGATGCGGACGTGGTCGTGGAAGTACTCCATGTGGCGCACGCGCGGCGCCGCGAGGCAGACCGGCAGGTGGAGGGCCGGGGCGCAGTGCGAGCTGATGGGAACCGGGGCGGCGTCGGCCAGCACTGCCGCGCGGAGAAAGCCGGTGTAGCCACCGCACCGCGTGGCGTCGACCTGGAGGACGTCGACGGCACCGGCATCGAGGAGGCGCCGGAAACCGAAGGGCGAGTACCCGTACTCGCCGGCGGCGATCGCCATCCCGGCCGGGGCGCGATCGCGAAGGAGGCGCAGCCCGGAGAGGTCGTCGCTGCTCACCGGCTCCTCGAGCCAGATGACCCGGTCGGGGGCAAAGCGCTCGGCCATGGCGAGGGCGTCGGCATGTGACCAGGCTCCGTTCGCATCGACCATGAGCTCGACGTCCGGACCGATGGCGTCGCGTCCCACCCGCACGCGACGCGGGTCGGCATGCGTGTCGCGGCCCACCTTCATCTTCACCGCGCGCAGCCCATCGGTCGCCCAGCCCGAGAGCTGGCTCGCCAGGCGGGCATCGTCGTACGAGGTGAAGCCACCGGACCCGTAGGCCATCACCGCATCGCGGGCGCGACCGATGAGGCGCGCCGCCGGGAGATCCAGCAGCTTCGCCTTCAGGTCCCATAGCGCGACATCGACGGCCGAGATGGCGCAGGCGGCGATCCCGTCGCGGCCGATGTTGCGCACGCGGACGTGCATCGCTTCCCACGCGCGCTCGATGTCGAGGGCGTCGAGGCCGTCGATCGCCTCGGCTAGGACGCCACCGATCACAGCGGCGGCGGCGGCGTCGGCATAGGTGTAGCCAAAGCCGCGCTGGCCGCCTGCCTGGACCCACGCCGTCACCAGCGTCGTGGAGCTCCAGCGCAGGGTGCCGTCGGATTCGGGAGCGTCGGTCGGGATCGTGTAGGCGCGGGCGCGAATGCCGCCGATGGGCACCTCGACGCGCCGCGACCGCTCGCTGAGCGGTGGGGCGGCGCTCATCGGTCCGACCCGGGCAGCACCCCCGCGAACATCTGCTTCGCCGATTCGACCGCGATGCCCACGGCATTCGGGTCGCCACCGAGGACGCTCGACGCGAACGCCTTGGCCTGCGCGAGGGTGATGTGCGGCGGCAGCGGCGGGACGTTCGGGTCGGTGATTGCCTCGAGCACGAACGGGCGGTCGGCCGCGAACGCGGCGTCGAGCGCCGGGCCGATCTGCTCGGGGTCGTCGACGCGCGCGCTGGCGAGCCCAATGAGCTCGGCGAACCGCGCGAACGGCATGTCCGGCAGGTCCTGGCTGCCGGCGAACTTCGGGTCGCCCTCCATCACGCGCTGCTCCCAGGTGACCTGGTTCAGGTCGTTGTTGTGGAGCACCAGGATGACGCAGCGTGGATCGCTCCACTCCTGCCAGTACTTCTTGATCGTCAGCAGCTCGGCCATGCCGTTCATCTGCATCGCGCCGTCGCCCACCATCGCCACCGCGACGCGGTCGGGGTGCGCGAACTTGGCAGCGATCGCATACGGCACCCCCGGACCCATCGTCGCGAGGTTGCCGGAGAGCGAGGCGAGCATGCCGCGGCGGATCTTGACGTCGCGGGCATACCAGTTGGCGGCCGATCCCGAATCGGCGGCGAGAATCGCATTGTCGGGAAGCCGCGACGAGAGCTCGGCGAAGACGCGCTGCGGATTGATGGGGTCGGCCGGCTCCATCGCCCGCTCCTCCATCAGCGACCACCAGTCCGCGATGCCCTCCTCGATCCCCTTGCGCCAGTCGCGGTCCTCCTTGCGGTCAAGCAGCGGAATGAGCGCGCGGAGCGTCTCGCGGCTGTCGCCGACGAGGCCGATCTCCATCGGATAGCGAATCCCGAGCATCGTCGGATCGATGTCGATCTGGACGCCGCGCGCCTGGCCCTCCTTCGGAAGGAACTCGCTGTACGGGAAGCCGGAGCCGACCATCAGCAGCGTGTCGCACTCGGTCATCAGGTCCCAACTGGGCTTCGTGCCCAGCAGACCGATGGCGCCGGTGACGTACGGCAGGTCATCGGGCAGGACCGCCTTGCCGAGGAGCGCCTTCGCCACCCCGGCGCCCAGTAGCTCCGCCACCTCGGCCACCTCCTCGGGGGCTCCGAGCGCACCGGCCCCCACGAGCATCGCCACCTTCTTGCCGGCGTTGAGAATGTCCGCGGCGCGCCGCAGGTCCACATCGGTCGGAAGCACCCGCGGCGCGCTGTAGCCGGCACCGGAGTGGACCGTACCGTGCGACCGCGGCGGCGTTTCGACCGCGTCCTCGGTCTGGAGGTCGTTGGGGATGATGATCGTCGTCACGGTGCGACGCGACTCGGCGATTCGGAAGGCGCGGTCGACGACGTGGCGCAGCTGTCCGGGGAGCGTCACCATCTCGACGTACGCAGATACGTCGGCGAAGAGCCGCGGCAGGGCCACCTCCTGCTGATACTCGCCGCCGAGCGCTAGGCGCGCCTGCTGCCCCACGATCGCGACCACCGGCTGGTGGTCGAGCTTCGCGTCATAGAGGCCGTTGAGGAGGTGGATCGCGCCCGGCCCCGAGGTGGCGAGGCAGACGCCGACCTTGCCGGTCCATTTCGCATGAGCCCCGGCCATGAACGCAGCCATCTCCTCGTGCCGCGCCTGCGTGAACGTCGGTGTCGGCTCGTCACGCGCCTCGAACGCTCCCATGATCCCGTTGATGCCATCCCCGGGGTAGCCGTAGACGCGTTCGACGCCCCACGTGGCGAGGCGGTCGAGGAGATGTTCGCTGACGTTCATGGTGAGATCCGGGTTCCTTTCGTTGACGTGAGCGAGTCGTTGACGTGAGCGAGCGCGGGCCGGCTCGCCGCGCGCTACTCGGCGTAGGCGATGGTGGTGAGCAGCGCGTTCTCCGCCTGGCGCGAGTCGAGCCGCGTGTGCTGGGCGACGACGGGCTCGTCCGATTCGATCACCGACGCGTAGTCCGTGGCGCGCGGGACCGGCTCGGGATCGGTGAGGTCGTTGAAGCGGACGTGACGGGTGCGCCGCGCCGGGACCGTGACGCGGTACGGGCCGGCCGGGTCACGGTCCGCGAAGTAGATCGTGATCGTGACGTGTGCGTCCCGCCCGCCGGCGTTCAGCAGGCATACCGTCTCGTGGCTGAGCATCGCGGGCTCCGGCCCGTGGCTGTGGTCCGGGATCCAGCCCTCGGCGATGGCCCAACGGGTGCGGCCGATCGGCAGCTGCGGCGAGGGAGCGGCGGGGTCCATGCCCCCCCGGCCTCGCATCATCGGTGCCATGCGGCACGCCGTATCGGGCCGGTCCCGCCCGCGCGTCGGCGCTAGGTCTGCTCCGATGCATCTCCGGCAAGCGGGAGGTCGAGGCGCCCACGCAGCCGGTCACGGATCGCGGGCCACTCGGCGGCGAGGATGGAGTAGTAGACCGTGTCGCGGATGTACCCGTCCGGCAGCCGCAGGTGGCGGCGCAGGACACCCTCGTGCTGCGCCCCCAGCCGCTCGATCGCCGCCTGCGAACGAACGTTGCGGCCATCCGTCTTGAGCGCGACGCGGCCGGCGCCCAGCGCGTCGAACGCGTAGGTCAGCTGGAGCAGCTTCGCCTCGCTGTTGAGCGCCGTCCGCCAGCGGGAAGGTGCGAGCCACGTCCAGCCGATCTCAACGCGCTCCGAGGGAACGTCGATATCGCCGAACCGCGTCGAGCCCACCGCCCGCCCGGTGTCGAGCGCAATCGTCGCCCACGCCACGTAGCGGCCATCGGTCACCCCGGCTGCCGCTTCGCCGTACCACGCGTCCCAGCCGCGCAGCGTCAGGAGCAGCGCGCCGTGCCGCAGCGCATCCGGATCCTCCGCGACGGCAGACTCCAGGTCGTCGCGATGCTGCTCTCCGAGCGGCTCGAGGCGGACGTGGCGGCCGGACAGCGTGACCGGTTGCGGGTGCCTCACCGCCCGGCGGCGACGGCCGCCTCGACCCAGCCCGGGATTTCCTGCCGCAGGGTGGCGAGCGGCAGCGTCCCGTGGCCGATCACCTCGTCGTGGAACGCGCGCAGGTCGAACCGGTCCCCCATCTGCTCGCTCACCTCGGCCCGTGCCCGCTCGATCTCGCGCTGCCCCATCTTGTAGGTGAGCGCCTGGCCCGGCCAGATCGTGTACCGATCGACCTCGATCGCGGCATCGACCATCGGCAGCGTTCCCCGCTCGTGCATGAACGTGATCGCGCGGTCGCGGTCCCAGCCCATGGCGTGCAGGCCCGAGTCGACGACGAGTCGCGCGGCACGGAACGCCTGCGTGTCGAGCATCCCGAAGCGCTCGGCCTCGCTGAGGTACAGGCCCATCTCGTCGGCGAGCCGTTCGGTATAGAGGCCCCAGCCTTCGACGTAGGCCACGCCGACCATCCGCGCGCCGAGGCGCCGGAACGCCGGCAGGCCGGCGAGATCCTGCTCGATGGCGATCTGGAAATGGTGTCCCGGCGTCGCCTCGTGGAACGTGATCGAGGCGATCTTGTGCAGCTGCCGCTCGGCCGGCTGATACGTATTGAGGTAGTACTGCCCGGGGCGCGAGCCATCGAGCGTCGGCGGCATGTAGAAGGCGGGCGGTGACTCCTGCTCGCGGTACGCCTCGACGGCAAGCACGTCGCAGTTGGCGCGCGGCAGGCGGCCGAAGTACTGCGGCGCCAACGCATAGGCGCGTTCGGTCTGTCCCTTGGCGAGCGTCACGAGCGCAGCCGGATCATCGGTGTGGTTGGCCGGGTCGTCGCGCAGCGCTGCCGCCATCGCGTGGCGATCCGCATGGCCGAGACGGCGGGCGATCTCGTCCTTCTCCGTCTCGATCGCGTCGAGGTCCTCGAGGCCGAACTGGTGCACCTCGTCGGCCGTCGCGGCCACCGTCGTCTGGAGGCGAATGCTGAGCCGATAGGCGGCCTCGCCGTCGGGCGTGCTGCCGAGCCCGGGCTCGGGGCGCGCCTGCGCCTCGTACGCATCGGCCAGGAAGTCGCGCAGCCGCTGTAGCGCCGGATGGATCTCCTCCTCGACGACGCGCTGCACGCGGTCGCGGGCGGCATCGTCTGCGACCTGTGCCATCGTCACCACCGGCGACTCGGCCGCGGGCGTGGCCACCATGCGCTCGATCTGCTCGATCGCACGTCGCACCGGGACGGCAGCGCTCGTTCGACCGTCCGCCACTCCCTCGCGGAGGGTCTCGATGTGCTGGTCGACCAGCGCCCCGTAGCCGTTGAGCCGGATCAGCAGCTTCTCGAGCCGCGCCGCGTCGCCGGCCGGCTGGTACTGGGCGATGAGGATCGGCAGTGTCTGGACGCCGGAGATGTGGTCGACGGCGAGCTGATAGAGCTTCGCGTCCAGGGTCTCGAGGTTGTTCCTCGCGATCGTCAGCAGCAGGTCGCGCGTGATGACCTGCTCCGTCTCGAGCTCGTCGACGGGGATCGCCTCCGCATCCGCCAGGACCGCCCGCGAGGCTGCTTCGTCGGCGGCCCGTCCGGTCGCGCCGACGTCGGGCAGACGGTCGTCGAAGCGGTCGTCGCCAAGAAGGGTGGCGTCCAGCGGGTTGCGTTCGAGGACGCCGTCCCAGAAGCGGTCGGCGAGCTCGTTGACGAGGGCATTCGGGTTGGTGGCGACAGGCACTGGACGGCGGCCTCCGGTTGCGGTACGGGGTGGGTCGTAAATTCTACCGCCGGTTGCGCCCGACGCGGCGGACCGGTTCCCGACGAGTCGAGCGGTCCGCTTCAGCGGCCGCCGAAGAGGTCGGCGAGGAGTGCCGGCGGCGTCTCGTCCAGCTGGTCGTAGCGGCAGTCAGCGACCGCCTTGTCCGGCCGCCAGCGCACGAAAGTCGCCGCATGCCGGAAGCGGTCGCCCTGCAGATGATCGAAGGCCACCTCGCAGACGAGCTCCGGGCGCACCGGCACCCACGAGAGATCCTTGCCGCGGTTCCAGCGCGACGTCGCGCCGGGGAGCCGTCGACCATCGGCGCCTTCCGATGCCTGCCACTGCGCCCAGTCGTGCCACGGGTGGCCGTCGACGGCATTCGCGCGGTACGGCTCGAGCAGCGCCACCAGCTCCGCGCGCTTCGCCATCGTGAACGACGAGGTGACGCCGACGTGTTGCAGCTTGCCGCCGTCGTTCCAGAGGCCGAGCAGGAGCGAGCCGATGAGGGTGCCCGGTCCGTTCTTGTGCCAGCGGAATCCGGCCACGACGCAGTCCGCGGTGCGGGCGTGCTTGATCTTCGCCATATCACGCTTGCCAGGCAGGTAGCGCCCGTCCGCACGCTTGGCGATGACCCCGTCGAGCCCCGCGCCCTCGAACACCTCGAACCAGCGCTGCGCCACGGCCGGGTCGTCGGTCGAGGGCGTCAGCTGCACCGATGCCGGCGGCTGTGCCATCACCGCCTGCAGTCGCGCCCGGCGCTGGTCGAAGGGCGCCTCTCGCAGGTCGTCATCTCCCTCGGCGAGGCAGTCGAACGCGACGAACGAGGCGGGTGTCTCGCCGGCCAGCATCGCCACGCGTGACGCGGCCGGATGGATCCGCAGCAGGAGCGCGTCGAAATTGAGGCCGCCGTCCGGCGTGGCAATGACCACCTCACCGTCGAGGACGAAGCGCGCGTCGGCCCCGCCGAGCGCCAAGAGCGGGCCCTCGAGCTCGGGAAAGTACCGGTTGAGCGGCTTGCGGTCGCGCGATTGGATCAGCAGCTCGGGGCCATCGCGGAAGACGAGCGCTCGGAAGCCGTCCCATTTCGGCTCGAAGATCCAGCCGGGGTCGGTGGGAATCGCCGGGGTCAGCTTGGCGAGCATCGGCTCGATGGGCGGCTCGATCGGGAACGGCATGGACCGATGATAGGGCCGCTCGGCACCGTCCTTGCCTCATCATCGGTCCATGAGCATTGAGATCCAGTTCCTGGGTGCCGTGGGCACCGTCACCGGCTCGCAGTTCCTCGTCAGCGTCGGCGATCGGCGCGTGCTCGTCGACTGCGGCATGTTCCAGGGCAGCCCGGAGGAGATCGCCCGCAACCGGCTGCCGTTCGCGTTCGACGAGGCGGGCCTCGACGCCCTCCTGCTGACGCATGCTCATCTCGATCACTGCGGCCGGATCCCGCAGCTTGTCAAGCATGGCTATCGCGGACCGATCCACGCCACGCGCGCCACGCTCGACCTCGCCGAGATCGTCCTGCGCGACTCGGCCAAGCTCCAGGTGGAGGCCGCCGAACGCTGGCAGCGGAAGCATCCCGAGCAGGCGACTGCCCACGGCGAGGCCGGCCAGGGCGAGGAGGCGGCGGTCGAGGACGACGAGCAGATGCCGGCGCGGCTGCGCGCGGCGAAGCCGGAGGGCTCGACCCAGACGCGCGCCGCGATCTACGACATGGAGGACGTGGAGCAGACCCTCCGCCAATTCCGCGGCCTGGACTATGGCGATGAGCTGGCCGTCGTCGAGGGCGTGACCGCTCGATTCCACGACGCCGGCCACATCCTCGGCTCGGCCATCATCGAGCTGCGCTGCACCGATGGAGACGGGGAGCGCACGATCGTCTTCTCCGGCGACCTCGGGCGCGACGACACGCCGATCCTGCGCGACCCCACACCGATCACCCACGCCGACGTCGTCCTCGTCGAGTCGACGTACGGCAACCGCGAGCACGCCCCGCACGAGGAGGCGATCGACGAGCTCGTCACGGCCGTCAGGGAGGTGGCGGGCGACAAGGGCGTGCTGCTCGTGCCGGCGTTCGCCATCGGCCGCACCCAGGAGCTGATCTGGATCCTCGACGATCTTGTGCGCGACGGCCGCATCCCGCGCGTGCCGCTCTATCTCGACTCACCGATGGCGTCGCGCGCGACGCAGGTCTACCTCGACCATCCCGAGGTCTACGACGAGGAAACCGCCGCGCTCCTCCGCTCCGGCGAGTCACCCCTCAACTACCCGGGGCAGGAGTTCACCGACTCGGTGGAGGCATCGAAGGCGATCCGCACCCATCCGCGACCGATCCTGGTCGTCGCCGCCTCGGGGATGCTCACCGGCGGGCGGATCATGCACCACCTCAAGGACTTCCTCCCCGATCCGGCCTGCACGCTGCTCTTCATCGGCTACCAGGGCGAGGGGACGTTGGGGCGCCACCTCCAGAACGGCGGCACCACGGCGCGGATCGACGGCCAGGAGATCGAGGTTCGCTGTCGCGTGCGCTCGATCAGCGGCTTCTCAGCCCACGCCGACGAGCACGAGCTCGATGCCTGGCTGGCGCACTTCGGGTCGGCCGGGACGGCGCATGACGGCACGCCGAAGCAGGTCTTCGTCGTCCACGGCGACCCCGATGCCGCGGAGGCATTCGCCAAGCGCATCACGGCGATGGGGCTGGACCCCTACCTGCCGCAGTACAAGGAGCGAGTGACGCTCGCCGGTTGAGAGGAAGCGCCGGGCCATGCTGGCGTGCCGTCGACGGCCGACCTGAAGCGGCGCGCGGTCAGAGTCGCCCGGCGTCGATGATCCGCTGCAGGAACTCGCGCGTCCGCGGCTCGCGTGGCGCCGAGAAGATGCGCTCCGGCGGACCCTCCTCGCAGATGCGCCCGTCGTCGAGGAAGACGACGCGGTCGGCGATGTCGCGCGCGAAGCTCATCTCGTGGGTGGCGATCACCATCGTCATTCCGTCCGCGGCAAGGCCGCTGATCACGTCAAGCACCTCGGCGACGAGCTCGGGATCGAGTGCGGAGGTGACCTCGTCGAGAAGAAGCAGGTCCGGCTCCATCGCCAGCGCACGGACGATCGCCACTCGCTGCTGCTGCCCGCCGGAGAGGCGATCGGGGACGTCGGCGCGCTTGTCGGCGAGGCCGAACCGCTTGAGCAGCTCGTCCGCCGCGCGCTCCGCAACGCCGCGCGGGCGCCGCAGGACGCGGCGCGGCGCCACGGTGACGTTGTCGAGCACCGACATGTGCGGGAAGAGGTTGTAGGCCTGGAAGACGAGACCGATGCGGCGCCGCACGCGGTCGACGTCGACGCCGGGGGCGGTGATCTCGTCGGGCCCGATGCGGACGCTACCGTCGTCGACCGGTTCAGTGAGGTTGATGCAGCGCAGCAGCGTAGACTTGCCGGAACCGGAGGCGCCAATGAGGCAGACGATCTCGTGCTCGGCGACGACGAGGTCGATGCCGCGCAGCACGTCATTGGCGCCGAACGACTTCCAGAGGCCGCTGATCGCAAGCGCCGCCGGCGGCGCCATCGGTCTGCTCATCGTCCCCCGCCAACGAGGCGACCGCGCCGTCCGCCGCCTGCCGGCGCGGGACCGTGGCGATGGTCTCGTTCACGCGCCACGAGCCAATCGGTGAGCCGGGCGAGCGGAATCGTGAGCACGATGAAGACGAGCGCCGTGACGAGGTACGGCGTGAAGTTGAACGACGCTGCCTGGCGGATCTGCGACTGGCGAAAAATCTCGACCACCCCGATGAAGGAGACGAGGACGGTGTCCTTCTGGAGGCCGATGAAGTCGTTGAGCAGCGGCGGCACGACGCGACGCACTGCCTGCGGCAGGACGACGTGCCGCATCGCCTGCAGCTGTGTCATGCCGAGCGAGCGGGCAGCGGCCGCCTGGCTCGGGTGGATCGACTCGATCCCCGCCCGGTAGACCTCCGAGACGTAGGCGCTGTAGACGAGCGTGAGGGCCACCACGCCCCAGAAGAAGGGATCGTTCGGCACCCACGGCAGCCGCAGCCCGGGCACGCCGAGCCCGAGCACGAAGATGACGAGCAGGCCGGGGATGGCACGGAAGAGGTCGACGTACGCCGTTGCCAGCAGCCGCACCGGGAAGAAGACGGGGCCGGGCACGCTGCGCAGCACCGCCAGCACAAGACCCCACCCGAGGATCAGCACCTCCGCGATGAGGAAGAGGCGGACGTTGACCCCGAAATGACCGACGATGCCCGGCGCCGAGCGCACGAAATTGTCGCCGTCGAGGAACGAGGTGCGCACCTGCTCCCAGCCGGGCGCATTGACGACGGCGAGCGCCAGGGCGCCGAAAACGGCCGCGGTGGATGCGAGCGCGATCGCCAGCGAGCGGCCGCTGACCCGGCCCGGCGCGCGCCGGACACGCGGCGGCGGGACCGGCAAGTCCGCGCCGGACCCGCTCATCGGTTCATGCCCGAAGCGGCACGCCGCCTACTCGATGACCGGGACGCCCGCGTTGTCCGACATCCACTGCTGCGTGATCCGCTCGAGGTCGCCGCTCGCGTCGAGCGCCGCGATCGCCTCGTTGACGCAGTCGGTGAGGGGGCTGTGCTGCTCGAGGACGAGGCTGAAATGCTCCTGCTCGTCGCCGCTCGGCGGGAACTGGCCGACCACGACACCGTCGTCCATCTGCACCGCGGTGATGTAGAACGCCGTCGGCAGGTCGACCACGATGCCGTCCACCTGGTCCGCGTCGAGCGCGGCGATGGCGGCGTCGTTGCTGTCGTAGACAGATGCCTCGGTCGTCGGCTGGATCTGGTCGGTGACGTAGGCGAGGCTCGTCGTGCCGACCTGCACTCCGAAGCGATACCCCGCGAGGTCGGCGAGGCTGGTCGCCTCGGTGATGGGCGTCCCGTCACGCGCGACGAGGGCCTGGTTCGAGAAGAAGTAGCCGTCGCTCAGGTCGACCGTCTGGGCCCGCTCGTCGCTATACGAGACTTGGGCGAGGTAGAAGTCGAACTGCTTTGCGCCGGGCGCGAACGAGTTGTTGAATGGCACCGGGATGAAGTCAACGCTGGAGTCGTCGTAGCCGAGCTCGTCGGCGATGGCCCACGCCACGGCGCCCTCGAAGCCGCCCTTGTTCGTCGGGTCGCCGAGCTCCCACGGATCGGTCCCGGACTCGCCGTCGGCCGGCGGCTCCCAGTAGGGCGGGAAGGCGGGGTTGTCGGTGCCGATCGTGAGACGCCCGGCGGTCTGCGTGGCGAGCTGGTCCGGGCTGCAGGCCGCAGCCGCCTCGCTGGCCGAGGCTGCGGCAGAGGTACTCGCGCTCGCCGCCTCGGACGACGTGGAGCTGCTGCTCGTGCTGGCGCCGGGACTCGAGCACGCGACGAGCAGCGCGCCGGTGACGGCGAGGGCGGGGAGGCGGTGGATGAGGCGCATCGGCTCGGGCTCCAGTCAGCTGGGTGGTCGAAGGGATGAGGGGCGTGAGTGTACCTGCGGCGCCGCGTCGCTGGCGATACCAGCGCATCGGTGTGTGGAGACGCGGTGGATAAGCGGCGCATGTCCGAAGAAAGTGGTGGACAAATGGGATTGCCGCGGCGCGCCGCCGGGCGCATGATGTTCTCGTCCCGGAGGGATCCGTGGAACCGGAGATTGCATCAACGGTTCTCGTGGTTCCTTCGGGGCGTTTCTATGTCCGGCGCACGGCCCGCAGCCCCCACCCGCGGTACCCGGCCCGGAAGCCGACCGCCGCCAGCGCCGCGGCGATCCGCGACTCGCCGGGGGGCACGCGATCGACGCGTTCGATCGACAGCTCGCGCATCGCTCCCAAGGGCTGCACCAGGCGCGGAAGCGCCGTCACGGCGGCCGCGGCGAGCTCCGGCTCGTCCCCGGCCGGCAGCGTGAACAGCGACCGGCCGCCACGCTCCACGTAGAGCGCCGCACGCCCGTCGACGAGCACCACGTAGGCGCCGGCGGCGCGCTGGAGCGGCAGCCGTTCCTCGTCGTTGCGACGCGGCCAGGAAAGCGCGGCGCCATACGGCTGCGCCGGATCCGACGCCGCGAGCAGGTGGACGAGCGCACCCTCCTGCGGATCCGCCTCGCGTGCCGCTCGCAGGCGGTCGACGGCGCCGGGCAGCGCGAACTGCGCGGCACCGAGCCCGTCCACGAAGTAGCCGCGCCGCGCCCGACCGGACTCCTCCATCGCCCGCAGCACCGGATAGACCGATGCGAAGCCGCCGACGATGTTCTCGGCGAGCACTGCCTCGCGCGTCAGCACCCCGTGTCGCTCGAGCAGGGCCAGGGCCGTGGCGTGTCCGCGCTCGGTGGGCCCGCGCGACTCTCCCACCAGGTCGGCGACGAGCGACCAGCGCCCCGCGGCGCGCGGCGGCCCCATCGAGAGCAGCCGCCCCGGCCGCGGCGTGCGCGCCTTCGATCGCGAGCGTGGGAGCGTCAGGGCGCGCAGCGGCGCGAACGTGTCGTTTGTCACCTCGCCGGCCCAGACGAGATCCCAGAGGGCGTCGAGGAGCTCGTCGTCGTTGCGAACCCCGGGCGCGGCGCCACGGAGCTGTGGGTAGAACGACGCGCCGCGGCGTGACAGGTGCGCGCGCACGGCAGCGTGGATCTCACCGCTCGGGCGTTCCTGCCCCTCGAACGCACCGGCGGACGCGAGCAGCTCGGCCCGATCCCGCCGGTAGAGGGCGATCCGTCCGTCGTCGCGGTTGAGCGAGCCACGCCCGACCCAGACGACCTCCCCGGCCGCGCCGAGCTCGTCGAGGAGCCGCGGCGTGTAGTCGCGAACCCGCGCACGGAGGACGTCGCGCTCGAGGATGCTCGCCGGCATCGGCGCGCCCTCGAGCTGTGTCACCACCTCGAGCAGCCGATCCAGCCCACCGGCCTGCGAGCCGATCCCCTGCCAGGCGGGCAGGAAGCGACCGAGCGCCTCCGCCGGGACCGGCTCGATCTCGCGCCGCAGGCGCGCCAGGGAGCGTCGCCGCAGCGAGCGCACGACGTCAGGATCGGCGTACTCGTGGTCGGAGGCGCCGGGCCGGAATGCGCCCTCGAGGAGGCGGCCGGCGGCAACGAGCGCCGCCAATGCCGCCGTGGCGCTCGCCGGCGCGATCCCCCATCGCGACGCCGGTCCGCCGGCCGTGAACGGGGCGTGCGTGCGTGCCCACCGCGTGAGCAGCCCGCCCAACGGGTCGTCGGCGGGGCCGAGCAACGTCTCGGCGATGCCGGGCGGCGGGCTGGCACCGAGCGCGTCGCGGTAGCGTGCGATGTCGTCGATGGCGACCCAGCGCTCCTCGCCGGCGATGCGCATCGGTACGGCACGACGGCTCGCCTCCAACTCCGCGAGCGCGGTGGCGGCGCCGAGGCCGGGCGCGATGCGTGCCGTGACCTCGTCGAGCCGCAGGTCCCCGACGCGGCGCAGCAGGTCGTGGACGGCGTCGATGGTCCGCGCACGGCGTCCGTCGGCCAGCCACTGCAGCTCCAGCTCGAGCGAGCTGATGGCCTCGGGGTCGAGAAGCTCGCGCAGCTCGTCGGTGCCGAGCAGCTCGGCGAGGAGCCCGCGGTCGAGCGCGAGCGCCTGCGCACGGCGCTCCGCCACCGGCGCGTCGCCCTCGTAGAGGTACGAGGCGACGTAGTCGAATACGAGTCCCTGGGCGAACGGCGACGCGGCGCGCGTCTCGACGCTGACCACGCGGATCTGTCGTGACCGGACGCCGGCCAGGACCTCGCGCAGGGCCGGCACGTCGAAGACGTCGCGCAGCACCTCCCGGTACGTCTCGAGCAGGATCGGGAACGAGCCGTAGCGGCTCGCGACGCTCAGCAGGTCCGCCGAGCGCTGGCGCTGCATCCACAGCGGCGTGCGCTGGCCCGGCCGGCGCCGCGGCAGGAGGAGGGCGCGTGCCGCGTTCTCGCGGAAGCGCGCCGCGAACAGCGCCGACGAGCCGAGGGCGCCGGTGAGAATCTCCTCCACCTCGTCCGGATCGAGGAGCAGCGTCTCCTCGGCGGGCGTCTCGTCCGCCTCGGGTAGGCGGATGGCGATCCCGTCATCGGTCCAGATGGCCTGGACGTCCGTCCCACGCTCGGCCAGCCGCGACTCCACCGCCATCGCCCACGGGGCGTGGACGCGGCCGCCGAACGGGGTGAGGAGGCAGACCCGCCAATCGCCGAGCTCGTCGCGGAACCGCTCGAGCACGATGGTCCGATCAGTGGGCAGCACACCCGTCGCCGCGCGCTGGTCGGCGAGGTACTGGACGAGGTTCCGCGCCGCCAGCTCATCCAGCCGATGGACGTCGCGGAGCCGAGCCTCGGCGGCCGCGGGCGGCATGGCATCGAGCTCGCGCACGGTGGCACCGATGGCACGGCCGAGCTCGATGGGTCGGCCCACCTGGTCGCCGTGCCAGAACGGCATCTTCCCCGGCTCGCCCGGCGCCGGCGTGACGATGACCCGGTCGTGGCGGATCTCCTCGATGCGCCACGAGCTGGCGCCCAGCAGGAAGACCTCGCCGACGCGCGACTCATAGACCATCTCCTCGTCGAGCTCGCCGACCCGACGCCCGCCCTTGCCGTCCCCATCGGGGAGGAAGACGCCGTAGAGGCCGCGATCCGGGATCGTTCCGCCGGAGGTGACAGCCACCACCCGCGCGTCGTTGCGGCTCTGGAGCGTGTCTGCCGACCGATCCCACACGATCCGCGGCTTGAGCTCCGCGAAGTCGTCGCTCGGGTAGCGGCCGGCGAGCATGTCGAGGACGCCCTCGAGCTGCTCACGCGAGAGCTCGCGGTAGTTCTCGGCCCGCGTCACCATGGCGTGCAGCGCATCCACCGTCCACACGTCCTGCGAGCACGCTGCCACCACCTGCTGCGCCAACACGTCGAGCGGGATGCGCGGGATGCGCGTCTCCTCGATCTGCCCCGCCTCCATGCGCGGCACGATCACCGCCGCTTCCAGCAGATCGCCGCGGTACTTCGGGAAGATGGTTCCGCGGCTCGCCTCGCCCACCTGGTGGCCGGCGCGGCCGATGCGCTGCAGCCCCGAGGCGACCGAGGGCGGCGCCTCGACCTGCACCACGAGGTCGATGGCACCCATGTCGATCCCCAGCTCGAGGCTGCTGGTCGCGACCAGCGCCGGCAGGCGACCGGCCTTGAGCGCCTCCTCGATCTCGAGCCGCTGCTCGCGCGCGACGCTGCCGTGGTGCGCGCGCACGAGGTCCTCCCCCGCCAGCTCGTTGAGCCGCGCGGCGAGCCGTTCGGCGAGGCGGCGCGAGTTGACGAAGATCAGCGTGGACCGATGTGCGCGGATGAGCTCGAGCAGCTTCGGGTGGATTGACGGCCAGATGCTGCGGCGCGCCTCGGGTCCGGCGGCAGGGCCGCCCGGGGCCTCGTCCACCTCCAGCACCTCCCCCATCCGCGCCATGTCCTCGACCGGCACCACGACCTCGATGCGCAGCTCCTTGCGCGAGCCCGCGTCGACCACCTCCACCTCGCGGCCGGCACCCCCCAGGAAGGCCGCGATGCGCTCCAGCGGTCGCTGGGTCGCCGACAGACCGATGCGCTGCGGGCTCTGGCGGCCGCTCGGCTCGCCCGGAGCGCCGCCGACCAGCGCGTCGAGCCGCTCCAGGCTCAGCGCCAGATGCGCGCCACGCTTCGTGCCCGCCATGGCGTGCACCTCGTCGACGATGACATGCTCGACGCCGCGCAGGATCTCGCGGGCCCGGCTCGTGAGGAGCAGGTAGAGGCTCTCCGGGGTCGTGACGAGGATGTCCGGCGGGTTCCGCACCAGCTGGCGGCGCGCGTCGGCAGGCGTATCACCGGTGCGTGACGCGATCCGCACCTCGGGGAGCTGCTCGCCGGCTCGCTCCGCCACGCGCCGGATCCCGGCCAGCGGCGCGCGGAGGTTGCGCTCGACGTCGTAGGTCAGCGCCTTCAGCGGGCTGATGTAGAGGACCCGGGTCAGCCTGCTGTCGCGCCGCGGCTCCGCCATCAGCCGGTCGATGCACCAGAGGAATGCGGCGAGCGTCTTGCCGCTGCCGGTGGGCGCGTGGATCAGGGCATGGCGACCGGCGCTGATCGCGGGCCATCCGCGGGCCTGCGCATCGGTCGGGGCGGCGAACGCCTCGCTGAACCAGGCGCGAGTATGCGGCGAGAAGGGAGCCAGGGGGTCGGGGGTGGCGCGGGAGCGGGGCACGGCATCGGTCAGTGTATCGGTCTGGGATGGTGCGTCCCGAACCCTACCGGGAGTTCCCACCCTCGTCTCCGACCTGGGTGGTCGGTATCGGCAACCCGATTGCGATTGCTGCCAGGGGGGTCGGGGGCGACCAATCCAGGGCCGCTAATCGGGCGGTATCCGACCTCGGAGATCGAAATCGGGCTGCGACTCTCCGATACCGACCTGCCAGGTCGGTGGGGCCGGTTGCCAGGTCGGTGGGGCTGAGCCGTCCACTCTGCGCCCGACCTCGGCAGTCGAAGTCGTGCAAGCAGTCGCCGATACGACCTCGCAGGTCGGTGACGCGATGGCAGTCTGGGCCGGTCCCCGGGGGGTCATCTGCAGGGCGAGGCGCGCTCGGGACTCCACCCAGACGCGACATTGGGACCGGATTGCGCCGATCCACCACCGCCCCAACTGGGGCGTCGTGCCGTCAACCAGCGGACACGTAGGGCGCCTCGCGCAGATGCGCGGAGGTGGTGGCCAACTCGACCATGGCGGCGCCCACGTCGCCCCGCGTGACCCGAAAACCGTGGAGCCGGTCGCCGATCTCGACCCTGCCGCTCGGTCCACCCTCCACCACGCGCGGCGGCCGGACCATTGTCCAGTCGAGGTCGCTGGCGTGCACCACGGCCAGCTCGCGCTGCTTGGCCTCGACCACGTTGCGGGCCAGCAGGCGCACCAGCGCGGAGGTGACGCGCTGGGAGAGCGGCTTGCGCTCCCCCGGCAGCGTCACCGCGCCACCGGCGAGGCCCACCAGGCGCGAGACGCCGGTTGCACGCATCGCGTCGACCAGGATGCGCATCGCGGTGGCGGGCACATCCAACTGGCCCGCGTCCGGGCTCGAGCCGAGGGCGGTGATGACTGCGTCATGGCCGGGGAGGGCCGCCCGCACCGACTCGGCATCGGTGAGGTCACCCTCGACCACCCGAACGCGTTCGCGCAGGTCGCCAAGCTTGCCCGGCGAGCGCACGAAGGCCGTCACCTCGTGGCCGCCCTGCAGCGCGGCCCCCACGACAGCCAGACCGATATCCCCCGTCCCACCGAAGACGAGCAGCTTCATGATCTCCTCCGCGTCACGGGCCGGATGGCCACCGTGAGCGCGGCGACGAGCAGACCGATGCTGCTCAGGACAGCGGCGCTGAAGAGTACGCCACCGATGAGCAGCAGCGCCGGGATTGACAGCCCGAGCCCCGGCCACAGCAGCACGAGGCCGACGTTCCAGCCCAGCACGCGTGCGGTGCCCCATCGCGCCAGCAGCCGCCGCTGCCGTGCCCTGGCATCCGCGTCGCCGGGCCCCACGGCGGGCAGCAGGTGGCTGGCCGCGCCAATGAGCTGCTGCAGCGTCCAACCGCCCACCAGGGGCACGACAACCGACCCGACCGTCCAGCCCGATACCGCGACCCCGTCGCGCGCCAGGCCCACGAGCAGCGCCGCGACCGCGACCACGAACCACGCCATGCCAGCCATCCCGAAGCGCGCGCTGAGACTGTGCCAGGCCACGTCGGCGGTCCAACGCCCGCGGCGGCGCCAGACGGTGATCCCGTAGCCGAGCAGCGCCACGGCGCCGACCAGCGTGACGATGCCGCCGGCCAGCGCCAGTGGCGACCATCCCAGGGCCGCCGCGATGGCGACCAGCGGCGGACCGCAGACCAGGCCGATGACGGCGACCACCATGGTCGGATGCGCGACGATGCGCGCGCCGAGCATCGTCGGATACAGGTAGACGAGGGTGCCGGCGATCGTCAGTGAAACGAAGCCCATGGCATTCAACCATACGTGGGCCAGCTTGAGGGCGGCCCAGCGTTCCGCCATCCCCTCGACGCCCAGCAGCAACCCGATCGCGAGCGTGCCGCCCACGGCCACGTCGGCCAGCGCGACCCCGTACGTGAGCTGCACGATCGAGTGTCGTCGCGCAAGCCCGGAGCGCAGTGGTCCGTACGTGCTCCAGGCGGTCAGCCCCACGCCAACGAGCACCAGGAGGCCACCAATCCCCGCGACGCGATCGCCGAGGGCAGGGCGGCCGAGGGCCACGGTGAGCATGCCGGCGGCGAGCGCAAGGATGCCAGCCAGGCGGCGCGGCGCCGGCTCCGGGCGCGTGCCGGCCAGCGTGACCGAGAAATGCGGCATGAACGTCCCGATCGCCACCGTCGCGGCGCCGGCGAGGACGAGGTGGATCCCAACCCACCCATGCAGGCCGCCCACCGACGCCAGCCCGCTGGCCGCCCCCAGCAGCACGAAGACAACCGCCAGCGCCAGCCCCAGCTGGAGCACCTGGCGCTCGCTGAAGGGGCGGCGCCCCGACCCGCCCGGCTCGACATGCGCGAGCGCGCAGTCGGGGGGGATCGTCCCCGGTGCGCTCGAGATCACCCCTCCACCACGACACGCGCCCGCATCCACGGGTGCGGCGTGCAGTGGTAGTCGAACGTGCCGGCCGCATCGAACGTGTAGGACCAGGTCTGTCCCTCCTCGAGGAACCCCGAGTCGAACGAGCCGTCATCCGCGGTCACGGTGTGCAGCATGCCGGGGTCCTCGTTCGTCCACGTCACGGTGGTGCCGACCGGGATGGTGAGCACGTTGACGCTGTAGTCGCCGGGTGTCTCCGAGTCGGCGAA
The DNA here is from genome assembly GCA_038248895.1 of Candidatus Limnocylindria bacterium. Lineage (GTDB taxonomy): Bacteria > Chloroflexota > Limnocylindria > QHBO01 > QHBO01 > JAICQM01. The sequence goes on from JBBRWZ010000009.1 coordinate 31,447, forward strand.
CTCGTCGGGTGCATCGGCATCCTGGAAGGTGCCGCTGCCGGGGAGCATGCTGACCGCCTCGCCGACGACCGCGGCAGCGCTGCCGGATGGCGCGACCGAGGGCGCAGGCGATGCGTTCCCGCCCGGCACCTCGAAGATCTCCGGGTTCGCGTCGCCCTCGATGACGATCTGGCCGATGGCGCCCTTGTCGAAGGCCCGGGCCAGTGCGTGGTCGACCAGGACGACCGTCTGCGGCACCTGGCCGATGAGCTCCACCACCACGCCGCCGCCGGCCGGCACGAGGGTCGTCTGCGACCCGCGCAGCGGCGGATTGAGCAGCGCCCCCTCCGGGTAGACCGTGTCCCAGTGCGAACCGATGGGATGGAAGTTCGAGTCGAGGTTGAGGCCGGCGTTGACGAAGTAGATGCGCGTCGTTTCGCCGACCTGCATGTGGGGCGCGTTGTCGCCGGTCAGCGACCCGACGGCGCCGTTGAAGACGACGAACTCGGGCGTCTCGTTGGTGATCGCCGCGCGATCGGTCTCGACCGTCCCCGATGCGCGCCCGCTGGTGTAGATCTCCGACTGGACCATGTACAGCTCGTGCGCCACCTCCGGCAGCGGGTCCGCGGGGTCGACCAGGATCCCGCCGTACATCCCCTGCGCGATGTGCAACGGGACGTCGCCGGCGGCGCAGTGGTACAGGAAGATGCCCGGGTAGAGCAGCCGCGCCTCGATGGTGGTCGTCTCGCCCGGCACCACCGTCGTGTCCGCGGCGCCGCCTCCCTGGCCGGTCACGGCATGGAAGTCGACGTTGTGCGGGTGCGCGTTGCCCGCGAGGTTGGTGATGGTGAAGCGCAGCACATCCCCGACGCGCGCGCGAACGATCGGCCCGGTGGTGCCGTTGGTGACATCCCCGGTGCCGTTGATCCGATAGCCCCAGGTCTCGTACTCGACGCCGTTCGCGGGATCGATCGCCTGCAACCCCTCGACCACGTCGAAGTGGACCTCGACGATCGCCTGCGACGTCCGTCCCGAGGGCGGCGGCACATCGGGCGCGACGGCCACGTTGCTCTCCGAGTCGGGCGCCAGTGGGAGATCTGCCTTCGGCGTCAGCTCGGGGATGACCGAATCGCCCAGGGCGATCCCGGGGGCCGACGCGACGGGAGAGGCGGTGACGTCGGCGCCTATGGTCGGCGTGGAGTCACCGAGGAGCAGCGCTGCCGCCAACAACGGGACGACAAAGAGGGCCCCGCCGCCACAGAAGGCGAGGAAGACGAGCAGTGGGCGGGGAAGGTTCACGGGACCTGGACCTCGGTCTGGTTTGGAACGTCAGGCTTCGGCGACGAGGGCAACCACGTCCATCGCCGACAGGACGCCGGTGGGACTCCCGTGGTCGTCCACGACGACGAGCCGATGAAGATGGTCGCGGTGCATCCGTCGTGCGGCGTCGACCACAGAGTGGTCGGCGCTGATCGTCACCGCCGGCATGCTCATCACCTCTCCGACGCGGACGCCGCTGGCGGCGTGCCGGATCAGCGCCCGCACCGACGGGGAGGCGAGAAACAGGATGTCGGTCTGGCTGATGACGCCCAGCAGGTGACCGTCATCGTCGACCACCGGCAGGCCGCTGACGCGGAAATCGCGCATCAGCGCCTCCGCCTCCTCGACCAGCGCGTCGACCGTGACGGTCACCGGGTCGATGGTCATCATGTCCGCGACCACGAGGTCGCGCGTCTCGATTGTCATTGCTGGCTGAGCCTCCTGCTCCCGCGTTGACCCGCCGGCCCGGTTGGGTGGCGGCGGGTCAGCGCGGGGTGTGGGATGGGTTATGCCGTGTCGGGGAGGGCGGACGAGCGGGCGAGCACCGGCGCGCGCCATGGCGTGCCGAGCATCGGCAGCACGTAGCGGTCGAGCCCGTAGTAGCCGGCCACGCGCCAGGCGAGGATCAGGCCGATGGCGTCCGTGAAGAGCACCGGATTGGACGATGCGGACCCGGCGAGCAGGAACGACATGTTCATCAGCGCCCCGAAGAAGGCGGCGATCCCGGTGAGCAAGCCGAGGATCAGGCCGACGCCGACCGCGATCTCGCCGAAGGTGATGATCCAGGCGAACCACGTCTCGTGGTGGCCGTTAAGCAGCAACGTGATGAAGTCGCGATACCAGTCATAGGTGATGGGCGGGTTGCCCTGGTCGGGGATCGAGATGGCGTGCTGCCAATAGCCGGCGAGCCCGGCGCCGCCGTCGAGCCAGCCACCGCCGGTCGCCTTGTGGATTCCCGCCTCGAGCCAGCTCAGCCCGAGGAAGAGTCGGATCGGCAGCCAGAAGAGGCCGGCACGGGTGTTCGAGAAGAGATAGCGGCTGAAGCTCGGGCCCTCCACCTCGACCGTCGACGCCTCGGGCGCGCGGCGGTCGGTGAAGAGCAGGACCACCACGGTGATCGAGAGGATCCAGAAGATCCAGGTCAGGATGGTGTTGAGCGTCCCGGTCGGCTGGCTGATGGGCCATCCCTCGGGGAGCTGAAGCCATACGAGAATGATCGCTGCCACGGCGGCGATCCAGGTCGCGTACCCCCGCAGAGTCGTCATGTCGGGTTTCCTCCATGTTCGGTTTACGCGGTCCCGCCGAGCAGCGGGTCCGCGAGCCGAGTTCGTCGGTCTTGGATGGACGAGTCCTTGATGTGGATCGTCGGTCGTCGCTCGCCACGACCATGACCCGATCCTCGCGGACGGCGTCTGGGTGCGCCGGTGCCATCGGTCACCATGCGGCTGGGCCGCATGGCCCGCAATGGCACGCCATCCGTACCGTGTCGCGGTAGCCTGTGCGCCATGCAGCCCCCCGGCATCGAGCTCCTGGAGCTGACCCGTGCCGTCGCCGCGTACGACGGCACGGCGGCGTCCGCGGCGAACGTCGAGGCGTCGCTCCCCGCCGCCGCGCGCGCGTTGGGGGCGGCGAACAGCGTCCTCGAGCTCCATCTTCCCGGGGTCGCCGCGCTTCGCACCGGCACCGGCGCCCCGGGCGAGCCACTGAGCCTGCGCGCACCCGACGGCACCTCGCTGGGGACCATGTTCCTGGACGGCGACCCAGCGGGCCGGGCCGCGATCGGCGACGCGGTCACGCTCGGCGCATCCGCCGCGCACGCCCTCGGCGGTTGGCGCCGCAGCCGCGCCGAGATCGAGGCGCTCGACGCCGCGGTGCGCGGTATCAGCGGTGTGCTGGATCTCGACCGCGTCCTGCAGCTCATCGCGGATCGCGTGCGCGACCTCGTCGACGCGGGGTACGCGGCGATCGGCGTCGTCGACGAGGGCGGGCGCATCCTGCGCTTCATCACCAGCGGCATCAGCCGGGAAGAGCGGGAGCGCATCGGCGAGCTGCCGCGCGGCCACGGCCTGCTGGGCCTCATCATCCGCGAGAACCGCCCGATCCGCGTCGCCGACATCGGTACCCATCCCGACTCGGTCGGCTTCCCCGCGCACCATCCGCCGATGCGCTCGTTCCTGGGCCTGCCGATCCTCGCCGAGGGCCGTCCGGTGGGGCGGCTTTACCTCACCGAGAAGCGTGGCGCCAACGAGTTCAGCGTCGACGACCAGGCGCTCGTCGAGCGCTTCGCGCTCCACGCCGGCATCGCCATCGAGAGCGCCACGCTGCACGACCAGGCGGCGCGGCTCGCGGTCGTCGACGAGCGGGACCGGATCAGCCGCGACCTGCACGACAGCGTCATCCAGGCGATCTACGCGCAGACGCTCTTACTCGATGACGTCCCCGATCTCGTCGCCACCGAGCCGGACGAGGCGGCGCGGCGGGTCGACGTCGCCATCGATGCGCTGCACGCGCTCATCCGCGACATTCGCAACTTCATCTTCGGCCTGCAACCGGTCCTGCTCGATGCCGGCGACCTCGTCGATGGCGTGCGGCAACTCGCGAACGAGCTGCGTCGCAATGGCGGAGTCGACGTATCGGTCGAGGTGACCGATGGCGCCGCCGCGGCGCTGCCGTCCCCAGTGGAGACGATCGTCGAGCTGCTCGCAATCGTGCGCGAGGCGCTGAGCAACATCGCGCGCCATGCGGGCGCCACGGCGGCCACGGTCCGGCTCGCCGCCGCTGACGGCCGGCTCATCCTCGAGATCCGCGACGACGGACGTGGCTTCGCCGACGACGTGCCCGGTCGAGCCGCCGGGCACCATGGCCTGGCGAACATGCGGTCGCGCACGACGGCGATTGGCGGCACGTTCACGCTCGACAGCCACCGCGGCGGAGGGACCCGTATCATCGTGGCGTACCCGTCGCCCGGCGGGACGGACGGAGGGCGCGACCCCACATGACCGATGTTCGCACCGAGCGGCCGTTACGCCTCCTCGTCGTCGATGATCACGAGGTGGTGCGGCGTGGCCTCGTCGCCCTCCTCGATCGTCGCGAGGGATTCGAGGTGGTCGCCCAGGCGGGGACTGTGGCGGAGTCGATCGCCGAGGCGAGGCGGTTCCAGCCGGACCTGGTGATCATGGACGTGCGTCTCCCCGACGGATCGGGCATCGAGGCGTGCCGCGACATCCGCAGCGAGCGGCCCGAGACACGGGTCGTGATGCTCACCAGCTATCCCGACGAGGAGGCGGTGCTGTCGGCGATCATTGCCGGGGCCTCAGGCTATCTCCTCAAGCAGATCCGGGGCCGCGACCTGGTGACGGCGCTCGAGGCCGTCGGGCGCGGCGATTCGCTCCTCGACCCTGCCGTGACCGAGAAGGTGCTGGCGCGGGTGCGCGCCGCGGCAGCCGGCGATGCGAACGACGAGCTGTCCGAGCTCACCGCGCAGGAGCGGAAGATCCTCCTCCTGGTGGCAGAAGGGAAGACGAACAAGGAGATCGCCGGCGACGTGTTCCTGTCGGACAAGACCGTGAAGAACTACGTCAGCAGCATCCTCTCCAAGCTCAACCTCCAGCGGCGCGCGCAGGCAGCCGCATTCGTCTCCAAGCACCACCTCGGTGAGGGGCGCTAGGCGCTCCCCTCGGTCGCGACCCGATCGAGCTCGGCCAGCAGCCAACGGGCGGTGCCGCCGGCCGCGATGTGGAGCAGCGCCCGATCCGCCGCCGCCCCCAGTGCGCCGCCCGGGGGTGCATACCATCCGGAAACCGTCAGCTCGTCGGCACGCGCCACGAGCATCCCGGAGAACACGGGAAAGAGCGGCGCCAATGACGACGCCCGCCAGCTGAGCTCCGCCTCCCACCCGTTGTTGAGCATCTGAATCGGACCGATGTCCACGTAGGCCGCCTTGGCGAACGTCACCAGCGACGGACGGTCGCTGACGCGCAGCCGCAGGTCGGCCTGGTGACGCTGCATACCAGGCGGCCCATCTTCGACGATCGGACCGAGCCACGACCGGGCGACGCGCAGCGCCCACGCGAGACGGTCCGGATGACTCGCCGCCCGACGACGGACGACGAGGCGGCTGAGCCGCTCCGGGCTATCGATTCCCTGGGCGCCGGGATCCACGCTCATGCGCTCGGGAAGGGGGAGCCCACCCGGGTGAGGGCGGGGAAGCGGGCGAAGGTGCGGCGCATCGGTCTGGTCGGTTCCCGTAGACGGGCCTGCGGGAAGGTGCGGAGTCGCGGCAGGCGGCGCGATGAACACCAGTACGGCACACCAACCACCGAGTGTTGGAGGGCCGAATGGCCCGCAGCCGGGGGCCACCAGTCGTCCAATGCCCCAACGCCGCCGACCGGCCTGGCCCATGGCCGGGCGCACGACGCCTCGCCTCGCAATTACCGGTGGGCAATTCCGGCATTCCGGGCCACGCCCGCCCGGCCGCCTGCCACGCCTGTCAGCCTGCCTGCGTGGGGGGTCGGTACCGGCAAACGGATTGCGATTGCTGCCAGGGATTTCGGCAGCGGCAAGCCGGCGGCCGAGTTTCGGGCTCTGCTCGACCTCGGAGGTCGAATTTGTACAGCCAGTGTCCGGTACCGACCTGGCAGATGGGGCGGCGCGCGCGATGGCGACTCGTGGCCGCACCGGCTCGCCCCGCCCGAGCAGCCGCATTGCGAGTGGCCGGCCACCTGGCCAGGTCAATGGCCGATGATGGGGTCATCCGAAGACGTAGCGGCGGAGCGGCGTCCGGTTCACGATCCGCGACTTGTCGACAATCGCATCCACTCCGTAGACCTCGCCGGCACGAACGACGGCCAGGAAGAGAGTCGCGATGGCGATGAGCACGGTCTGGTTGAACGGCCCGTGGACGAAGTCCCAGGCAGCGATGCTGAAGAGCACCATCATCAGCACGCCCATCAGCGCCGCGAAGCGGGTCGCGAGACCAAGGATCAGGGCTGCGCCAATCGCCACCTGACCGAGGGGCACGAGCCAGTTCACGACGCCGAGCAGGCCACCGTTGGTGGAGAGGGCGAGCCAGAACTGGTGGGTTGGATTGACGATGGCTCCCTCGGCGGCTCCAGCGGCCGTGCCGGCAGTCCCGAAGCTCAGGAAGCCGAACGCGGTAAAGGGCTCCGCGCCGAGGAGCTTCTCCAGTCCCGCATAGATGAAGACGAGTCCCACAACCACGCGGAATGCCGCGATGCCGAAGGCGCGGGATGGTGTCAGGTTGGTCATCTCGAGTGCCTGCCTTTCATGCCTGTGATGACACAGAACCGAATCAGTCCATTGCAATCGTTTGGTGACGCAAACGGTAGAGATCCCGTGGTACCTGGCCACGTGCCGGAGTGCCCGTTGGCATGGGCCATTGGGCGGTCCTTCGCGCCCGCAACTCCTTACCGTCGCCCGATGGGCCGATGGACTCATCGAGGGACGGCCGTTCGGCACTCGCCGGGTGCCGCGGCCGGCCATAGGGTCGGCGAGTGGATTCCGCGAACATTCACCTGGATCGCGTTCGGCTCGACGGCGTGCCGTTCCGTCGCCGCTCGGCGACCTTGCGGATTGGGCCGGGCGAGGCGCCTGGGACCGAGCACGCAGCGTGGTGGCTCTTCCTGGCCGGCGAGACGCTGCACGACGCGCCGCCACGACAGGGCGATACGGTGCTGCTGACAGCACATGCGCTCGATGGGCGCGCCGTGCGCGGCACCGGTACCGTCGTGTCGCGCCGCGACACCGCGTGGGGCACGGAACTCATCCTCGCGGGCGAGATACCGGCCGCGCTGGGTTCCCCATAGCTCCAGAAGGACGGCACCAGGCAGGTCGCCGCGGTGGGCCATCCGTCGCGCATGGTTCGGACGCGACGATCATCGACTAGCCTACGGAGGTGGGAACCATTTCCGACGCGACAGGTGAGAAGCGGCGCCCGGCGCGGGTTGGCATCGACGGCAACGCGCTGCGCGCCGCCGTCCTCGGTGGCAACGACGGCCTCGTCTCCAACCTCAGCCTGGTGATGGGTGTGGCCGGCGCCAGCGTCGACCGCAGCGCCATCATCATCGCCGGGTTTGCCGGGCTCGTGGCGGGCGCCCTGTCGATGGCGCTCGGCGAGTGGCTCAGCGTGAAGAGCGCGCGCGAGCTGCACGCCAACCAGCTGGCGCGGCAGGCGCGCGACCTGCGGGAGCAGCCGGAACAGGAAGCCGCCGAGCTCGGCGAGATCTACCGCCAGCGTGGCATCCCAGCGCGGGTGGCGGCCCAGCTCGCCGGTCGCCTCGTGCGCCACAACCCCGAGGCGGCGCTGCAGACGATGGCCCGCGAGGATCTCGGCATCGATCCGGACGAGCTCGGCGGCTCCGCCTGGGTCGCGGCCGGCACCTCGTTCGTGCTCTTCGCCCTGGGCGCGTTCGTGCCGCTGCTCCCGTTCCTCCTCGCCACCGGACCGACGGCAATCGTGGTGGCGGTCACCTTGAGCGGGATCGTCCTGTTCGGGATCGGTGCGGCGATCACGCGGGTTACCGGCCGCTCGCCGCTCCTCTCCGGCGGCCGGCAGCTCCTCTTCGGGCTGGTGGCGGCGGCCATCACGTTCGGCATCGGGTCGCTCGTCGGCATCGCCGTCTGACGCTGCACGCCCGTCACCGCGACGAGCTGCGCCACCCCGTCGCGACCCGCCCTGCCTCGAGGGTCGGTATCGGCACTCGAGTTGCGGTTTCTGCCCGGGAGGTTGGCGAGGATCAGCCGGCGGCCGCTTCTCGGACTCGGCTCGACCTCGGACGTCGAAATCACACCGCGAGAGTTCGATACCGACCTGGCAGGTCGAACGCAATCGAGCGAGTTCATTCGTCCTGCACGATGAGGACGGTGACCACTCCGAACATGCCGTCGCCCTATTTGGCGTGGGAGAGGATGTGGCAGCCGTCAGCTGCATCGATCGACAGGGCCGAACGACCCGCTTGCGGGGTAGAGATGGGCCACCCAGGCCTGCCCGGATCAGTCGCTGAGGAGCAGCTGGTAGCCCATGACGTTGCCGTCGAGACCGCGTGGCACGACCGGGAGGCCGCTGCCGAGCATCAGCCTCCGCATCGGTGTGTTTTCGTGGAGCAGCGCGAGCGTCAGCGAGCGGATGCGCGAGCGGCGCGCCGCGACGATCCCGGCCTGTAGCAGGCGATGGCCGACGCCCCGCCCCTGCCAGTCATCGGCGACCGCGACGGCTACCTCGCTCGTGCCGTCGCCGTTCGGCTCGAGGCAGAGGTGACCGATGAGCCGGCCGTCATCCGGGCCGGCTTCGTTGTGGACGGCGACGAGTCCGTCCGCGGACCGGTGGTCAACGGCGGAGAAGTGGCGGGCCTGCCTGTCGTCGATACCGCGCACCGCCGCGAAGAACCGGAGTCGCCTCGACTCGTCACCCAGCGCGGCGTAGAAGGCGGAGAGGCTGGCCGCGTCCGCCGCTTCGATCGGCCGGATCGACACCGTCCACTGTCCGACGCGGGCGGCGTCGCGGTGCGATCGAGCTCGGGTGGCAGTGGACATCATGGCTGGCCTCTCCGTCGCCCACACGATCCGTCTCGTGCCGTCCGGGTCCGTAGGGCCATCGGTCACCGAGTCGTGCGACCAACGGCACGCCGAGGATGCGGCGGCCGCTGGCTAGGATGCGGTCATGCGCATCGTCACCGCCCCCGAGGCCGTCGCCCACATCCGCTCCGGTGACCAGCTGTTCGTGCAGGGCGGAGCGGCGACGCCGACGCCGCTGCTTGACGCCCTCGTCGCCCGCCGGGACGAACTACGCGATGTCGGGCTCGTGCACTTCCATACCGAGGGGCCGGCGCCGCACCTGGCACCAGAGATGGTCGGCCACTTCCGGCACCGAGCCCTCTTCATCGGCGCCAACGCCCGCGATGCGGTGAACGGCGGCCGGGCAGACTACGTCCCCGTCTTTCTGTCCGATGTGCCCGAGCTATTCGTGTCCGGCGTCCTGCCCCTCGACGCGGTCCTCATCAACGTCACACCGCCCGACGATCACGGCTTCTGCTCACTCGGAACGTCGGTCGACGCCACGATGGCCGCCACTCGCGCGGCTCGGACCGTGATCGCGATGCTCAACCGGTCGATGCCACGCACCCTGGGCGACAGCTTCGTCCATGTGGACGACATCGACTTCGGGGTGGAAATCGACCACCCCCTGCCAGAGCACGTGGAACCGCCGATCGGCGAGATCGAGCGACGCATTGGCGAGCACGTCGCCGGGCTGGTGCCCGACCGCGCGACGCTCCAACTCGGTATCGGCTCCATCCCCACCGCTGTCGCAGCCACGCTCCGCGACCAGCGGGATCTCGGCATCCACACCGAGATGTTCACCGACTCCGTCGTCGACCTCGTCGAGCGCGGCGTGGTGACCGGCGCCGCCAAGGAGATCAACCGCGGCAAGATCGTGAGCGCGTTCCTGATGGGTACCCGTCGCCTGTATCGGTTCGTCGACGACAACCCCATGGTCGAAATGCGTCCAGTCGACTACACGAACGACACGACCGTCATTCGGCGCTTCCGTCGGATGGTGGCGATCAATTCGGCGCTGGCCGTCGACCTGACCGGCCAGGTGGCCGCGGATTCGATCGGAACGCGCCTCTACTCGGGCGTCGGCGGCCAGATGGACTTCATGCGCGGCGCGGCCCTCTCGCCCGAGGGGCGCGCGATCATCGCGCTGCCGTCGACCGCTGCCGGCGGGACGGTGTCCCGGATCTGCGCCACGCTGCCGGACGGCACCGGCGTCGTCACGAGCCGTGCCCACGTGCGCACCGTCGTCACCGAATACGGCGTGGCCGAGCTGTTCGGCTGCAGCATCCGCGAGCGCGTGCGAGCGCTGATCGGGATCGCGCACCCGGACTTCCGCGAGGCACTCCTGGCGGCCGCGGTCCGTATGTACCACGCCTGAGCCAACGCATCGCACTTGAGGCGCCCCCCGCCGACTCGAGGACGCCGGCATGCCGCGTGCTCCCTGCTGGATGCCCCACGGTGGCGGTCCTCACCGGCCATCCTCTGGAACCGCCATATGGCAGCAACCACGAACGTGGCGTCAGGCCCCGTCGCTCTCGTCCAGCAGGACTCGCAGCAGGTCAAGCGGCGTGACAATCCCAATCGGGGTGTCGGCGTCATCGACCACGACGAGACGATGGATGTGGTGCTTGAGCATCTGTCGGGCAGCCGCCTCGACAGTGTCCGTGGCGCTGACCGACATGGCTGGCCGGCTCATCAGGTGACGAACCCGCAGGCGCGGCCAGTTCCCGCTGATCAGCTCGCTCGAGCGCGCCGTCAGCAGATCGGTCTGGCTGAGCACGCCGACCACGACGCCGTCCTCGACGACCGGAACACCGCTGATGCGATATGTCTTCAGCAGTTGCTCCGCCTCATGCGCCGGATCGTCGGGCGCCATCGTGAGCGGATGCAGGCTCATGAGATTGCCGACCCTGATATTGGTGGCGAGGGGCATGGGTCTCACTCCTTGCGGCACGGCACTGCTGCGCCGGACCCAGATCATCGACCGCATGGAGAAGGGCCGCCTACGGCCGGATGTCATGCGATGGGGGGCACATCGGACTGTCGACAAACCAGGGGCGAGGCTCCATTCTCCAACCTCCCGGTCGGGAGGCGAACTGCGCATCGGGTGCCGCTAACCGGCGTACGCTGAACCGTGGCTGGGGGGTGGGAACTCTCGCGCCGTCGCGCGGCATCCACAGCGCTGACCTGTCACCGCTTCGTCACCGGGAGCGCGCTGTGGGTCTCGTTCCGCTGATGTGTCCCGGTGTCGGACGCAGGAAGCGCACCGGGACGCTCGCCTCACGCATGGTGGCCGCCGATACATCAGCGGAATCCCACCCCGCCCTGCCGCCGGGCAGGATTGCGCCGATCAATGTCCATCCTCGACGCCGAAGGCCGATTTCGCGCCGCGGGGCGCGTGGACCCGGGCGCGGCGGCGACCCGCACCCGCGCCCCTTGGCCCTGCCTGAGGGGTCGCTATCGGCCACCGGATTTCGCATTCTGCCTGGGAGATCGGCACCGACCAACTAGCGGCCGCGTTTGGGGCGTTACTCGACCTCGGAGGTCGAATTCGCCACGCGAGCCTCCGATACCGACCTGCCGGGTCGGACGGCCACCGGCCTGGCGGAGCAATCGGGCGGCGATGAGCGGGCGGGCGGCGCCAGGATTCCGGTCCATCCTCGACGCCGAGGTTGATTTCGCGCCGCGGGGCGCCGATCCCGATCTCTCAGGTCGGGGGAGGTGGTAGCGGCCCGAGCCGCTCCCCGAGGAAGGCGAGCATGCGCCGCCACGCATCGCTCGCCGCGGCCGGATCGTGGCTGCGTCCGTGGTCGTTCATGAACGAGTGCTTCGCACCGTCGTAAATGCGAATGTCGTGCGGAACGTCACGTCGCGAGAGCTCCGCCTCCAACCGCCGCCCCTGCCCCGCGGTGAAATCGTTCCCGGGATACGAGCCCACGACCGGACAGGCGCGCGCAAGCGCCTCGGCCGGCCGCGGGGTCATCGCGTAGAAGGGCGCGACCGCCGCCAGGCGGTCATCGGTGCAGGCCATCGCCAGGACGAGCGAGCCGCCCATGCAGAATCCGACGGCGCCCAGTCGGCGGGCATCGACATCGGTCTGGTCGGCCAGCCAGTCCAAGGACTCGCGGAGCTCGCCGACGGCGCCGTGGTCGAGCGGGCGCAGCATGATGCCGCCGAAGATCCGCGCCAGGCAGAGGGCGCGGTTGCGGCCGGCGAAGAGGTCCACCGCGAGGACGACGTAGCCTGCCGCAGCGAGCGCGTCGGCGGACTCGCGCATGTTCGCATTCAGCCCGAACGCCTCGTGGACGACCACCAGCCCCGGGTGCGGCCCGTCGCCTGCCGGGCGCGCGACGTAGCCGGACACCGCCGCGTCAGTCATGGGACCGATGCTGACCGATGCGTCCCAGGAGGAGCAGCGGGATGCCGAGCCGCTCCATCACTCCCAGCGGAACAGCCGGACGGCGACGACGAAGGCGATCACCGCCCAGACCGCCATCCCGAGCAGGTCGCCGCCGAGGTCGGTTAACCCGGCCCCGTCGTTCGCGATCCGCCGCATGGCATCGTTGAGGTACGTCAGCGGCAGGTACTGCGTGACCGTGGCGAGGACGTCCGGCATCGCATCGCGCGAGAAGAACGTGCCGGAGAGGAAGAGCATCGGAAGGCTGACGAGGTTCGCCACCGGGGCCGCCTGGTCCTCGTTCTTCGCCCAGCCGGCAATCGCGAAGCCCATCGCCAGGAAGATGACCGCGCCCAGCAGCGCCACGACCAGCAGCAACGCGACGCTGCCGATGAGGTGCAGCCCGAACAGGATCCCGATCCCGAGCAGGATGAGCACCTGGATGAGACCCAGCACCAGCCGCGACGCCACCTGCGCCGCCAGGAAGTAGCCCGGCGGCGTCGGTGTCGCGAAGAGGCGCCGCAGCGTCCCGGTCCGCTTCAGCTGGACGAAGCCGAAGGCGACGCCGAAGAGGCCCAGGTTCATGATCGTCAGCCCCAGCACGCCGGGCACGAGGAAGTCGATGTAGCCGAGGTCTCGCGCGTTGACCTCCTCGACACGCACCGGTGGCTCCGTCGGACCGTTGCCGCCACCGACCTCGCCGAAGATCGCCTCGCTCACCGCCTGGTTCAGCAGCAGCGTCCCGATCTGGGCCTGCTGCGCCTGGGCGGTGCTCGTCTCGGCGAGCAGCTGCGTGCCACCGGGCTGGAGCTCGTACCCGGCTGGGATGGTGAGGACGATGGCGCGGTGGCCCTCCTCCAGCTGACCGATCTGGTCGTCGTGGCTGCCCTCGGTGAGGTCGAACGCGTCGTAAGCGCGCAGCGCGGCGACGAGCTTCGCGCTCGCGTCGTTGTGCGCCTCGTCGACGACGCCGAGCTCCATCGTGGTGCCGGAGCCGAAGTTGAGGACGCCGAAGATGAGCATGATCACGAGCGGCAGG